>CACZUS010000077.1 GCA_902784425.1 uncultured Bacteroidales bacterium | reverse complement strand
CTCATTCGTCAATTGCAATGTACAATGCACGTCTCCATTCTCCTGATGCTCTATCAGCCAATATTGTTGGTTGAAGACGGCGGAGCTGTCGTTCCAGTTGGCGAGGGTATCGCCTGAGGTGGTGGTGACAATGATGTGCTTGTTTTTTAGATCTGAATTTAAAATATCATACAACGATTCAGGGAACTCTTTATATCCAAATCCTTGAAATTCGGATGTTGATGATATTCCAATATTATCTCTAACAACATTCCAGTTGTTAACAGCAACCTCAATGTTCAATGTTTGAGACGTGTTGTTATTTATACAGAGACAAAAGTAGTCCTCCTCCAATGATTCCATTGGACATGACGATAGAAATATCATCATAAAAAGTAACCCGATGTATTCCCCTGTTTTCTTCATATTCATTTTAATTTCAACACCTCATCCGTCAATTGCAATGTGCAATGCACGTCTCCACTCTCCTGATGCTCTATCAGCCAATATTGCTGGTTGAAGACGGCGGAGTTGTCATTCCAGTTGGCGAGGGTGTCGCCTGAGGTGGTAGTGACTACAAAGCCTTTGTCGTAAAAGAAATCGTCAAATACTTTTGATATATTTAAAGAATCGTTTTCTCCGTCAAATCTCCTTATGTCATCCAAATCAAAAAATACAATTTGTTTTGTTTCTCCTGCTAAGATTACTGATGAACCATTTCTATGACCGCCCTTCCCCACATAAGTATCAAAATAAGCAATGGCATTACACTTAACATCGAATGACAACTTGTTTCTTGTGAAAATTATGAAAGCCTGCATATCCGCTGATCCTTCGGATGTGTCTTCCATAAATGGACATGAAGAAAAAAAAGTCATCAGAAAAAGTAAACTTATGAAATTTATTAGTTTTCTCATTTGTATAAATTTTTAGAAATTTTATCGTTTTTTAATAATAGATGTCCGTTTAAAATATCCAAATCTATTGTTTGATTATCCATGCAATCCAAAAATTGCAAAGGAGTTATTAACTTTTCGTCAAATAGTTTCTTCGTTTCTTTTGGATTAAACCAATATTTTTTGAGGGTGAATTTATTCACACCAAATTTTTTATTCGCCATATAAAATCCCATAGCAAATCCCCAGGTTTCACCAACACCAATGTACCCTGAATAATCGGAATCACCTGGTTTGTTGTTCCCGTAGGTTTCGCCTGTTCTGGCAGAGCACTGAAGGATACCAAGAATGTATTTGTTCCAGTAGCTTTTCCCTACTTTGTTAAAGTGCATTGAGTGAGCAAGTTCATGACATGTGGTCTCTGTCAAATTATAGATGGAATCCTTTTTTGCTCCAATAATAATATCTGGTGACAAGAGTGCAAGTGCAGGTGCTAGTTCTTCACTTAGTTGCACACCAGTAACAAACGTGGTGGCTCCAATTAATGCCAAAGCCTTTTCTGCCGTTCCTGCACCATGTCCGAGCATGGCAGCACATCCGCGTTCTCCGTTCTGTAATACCCACAAGTGCATTTCGTCGGGAATATACCGCTTAAAGTTTTGATACATATAATATGCCGCATTGTTAACAATACAATGTCCCCACATATCAGATCCTTTGTTGAATGACACACTATAACCCTTATTCGAATGGAAGCCCATTTCGTGCGTCCTTGCAGGGGATATCACACTCCAATTTCCAATTTTAAATCCCTGACTGTTTTCGAAAATCAACGCATAATGCACTTTTGTACGATAGTGCGATGACATTCGGTAATGTCCATTGGCATCCGTATAGGTATTTGACCATCTAAGAATATTCGTCGTCCTGATTCTGACACCGGCAACAGGATCCCATGATTGGGTTATATCATTATATACTTTGATGTCGCCAGATGGATATTCCTTCGAACGCAACTCACTTTTCTCCAAAAGATTTGAATTGCCCGTCATCTCAAACGCCAATGTTTCGAGGAGATCTGTATTTATTCCATTCTTGGACCTGAGAGAAGCTCCTTCCGAATCCTCGTTAGGGATATAACATTCCTCAAGAAGTTCGTACTGAACATTCGGAAATTTATAGTCTATGGGAACTTTAGTATACTGCCACGTCATCTGACCTTTGGGAATTGTCGGGTCATGATAATAATCACCCCATTCTTCAATCTCATAATCCAAAGGATAACAAAATAGATCCAAACTATCCCTCTCAAGTTGTCTGACATCGGAGGAATCTTTAGGTAAAAAACGTACATAATAATGCGTTGGTTGTAACTGTCTGCCAGACTTTAACGTGCTTCCAGATTCATCACTTAACGAATCATATGCCGCCTGCATATTCTTGAGAGAATAGGGATTGTTAAGTTTCTTACCTAAAACGATTGTTCGACCAAACGTCTCTTCTTCATAGCTCTGATCGTTATCTTGACACGTATTTTCACTGATTATCTCATCTTGACATGATGTTAGCACTATGGCAAACAACAAGCCAATTCGGCAGGCTAGTTTCATAAAATACCTCTTGTCTTCTTTTTTTTGGTTCATATACTAAACATTATAGATTAATAGTTATTTCTCCTTTCCCCAGTGAATTTTTTATCAACCACCACAGGACAAATTTTCGATTTGCAAATATATAATAATTTTATAATAAACAAATGATTTTTTTGTGATATTAATTCTCAACTATCACACCATAAAAATAGATAATTTTATGAAATTCACGAAAAATGCGCCAAAAGAACAATATCTTTGCATTCTAAAATTGCATGGATGAATAAACGAAGTCTGATCCTCCCCCATTTAGTTGCCATCATCATTATGATGATATGGAGTGAAACATTCGTCTCCTCCAAAATCGTTTTAGAAGCAGGATTACGAGCTGTGGATCTGTTTTTCCTTCGATTCCTTTTAGCCTATGCCTGTATTTGGATTGTCTGCCACAAAAAGTTATGGACAGACAATTGGAAGGAAGAGTTGTTGATGGTTGCTTTAGGACTGACAGGGGGGTCACTTTACTTCGTCCTGGAGAATGAAGCCTTGTGTCACTCCACCGCTGGCAACGTCTCCATTTTAGTGGGTTCCTGCCCTTTATACACCGCCCTCTTAGTCTCTCTGTTCTACAAAAGCGAACGGTTAGGTATGAGGCAACTTATCGGTTCGCTAATGGCATTAGCCGGTATGGTATTGGTTATTTTCAACGGACAGACACAACTGCACCTTCACCCCATAGGCGACATCCTCGCAATTGGTGCTGCATGGTCATGGGCCTTTTATTCTCTGTTGATGCATAAAGTATTAGGGAAATACGACACCCTTTTCATCACTCGTAAGACGTTTGGCTACGGACTCATCTCCGTTATCCCCTACCTAATCCTGCAACCTATGCAAATAGATACAGCACAACTCTTTCAGCCCATTGTCATTGGAAATGTCCTCTATTTGGGAATTATCGCCTCCATGTTGTGTTTCTTTTTATGGAGCTGGGTGTTGAAACGAATCGGAACTGTCCGCGCCACCAATTATGTCTACATTCAATCACTCTTCACATTAGTATGGGCTTTTATACTAATCAACGAATCCATCACGCTTATGGCTATAGTTGGAGCAGTGATTCTGATTTCAGGAATGATGCTGGCATTAAAGAAGAACGCCTGACACGTTAGGGGAATAGCGATAACACTACATGGTAATACAAATGGCAAATAAGTTTCATTTGGATAATATAAAGAAATTTACTTAACTTTGAGCAGTCGCTCATAATGAACAACTATTCAACATTCAACACAATCGGTTCTTGCGAATGCTGAAATAATGAACTAGAATCCATCTTTTGACGTATGAAATTCTTAGTATTTTTGTTAAAAGCAATCTTTGTATTAGCTCTTCTTGTACTTATTATAGCCTTATGTATTAAATATGCGGCCTCGACGGGGAATATTTCGTGAATACATCTCATGGTTTCTTCAAAACACGTTCTGCCATACGCATTGCAAAGAGGGAAATAGGAATTGTCAGCAAAAGAACAACAATCAATGCAGGAACATTGTCGATGACAGGTTTCATCAACTGGTCATACCCTACCGGCATCTCCTCGACAGCTGCCGCCAATGATGCTTCCATGTCGGTCCACCAATGACCTGTGTAAGCGAAAAAGGAAAACGCAAATGGCACGAAACTCCGACGAACGCCTTTGATTGTATTATATTGGCAATACCATCTAATACCTTCAGAGAGAGCGGTCAGGACAACAAAACCAATAATTAGAGTAGCATCCGCCTCACCAGCTAACAAAAAGAGGAGAAGGATGAAGCCATTCAAGATAGTAGCCACTCCAAATCCTTGGATGAGGTACGAAGTATAAAGATATATAAACGCAGATATAAGTGGCAGAAGTGCCCCGATATAAGCATAACACATAGGATGGATCAATCCACTGGTAGCACCCATCACGAACATGGCAAGATATGCAATTGCCATAAGAAGAATCTTAAAAATTGGTTTCATATTATTCACTATTTTAGTTGATTATACCTTGTCTGATAGTTATTAATTTCGATTACAAAAATCCGACACTTTAAGCATCCTATCAATCCCAAGTAATAGTGATTTTCTGAAAGGTAGTTATCATCGGTTATAAGAGAGAAGATAAGCAAATGTCAAATATTTGGATAATATAAAGAATTTTCTTTAACTTTGAGCAGTCGATCATAATGAACAACTATTCAACATTCAACACAATCGGTTCTTGCGAATGCTGAAATAATGAATCAGAACCCATCTTTTGACGTATGAAATTCTTGGTATTTTTGTTAAAAGCAATCTTTGTAATAGCTCTTCTTGTACTTATTATAACATTATGTATTAAATATGCGACTACGACGGGGAATATATCGTAAGTTTGTCTCGTATTCTTTAGGATATTTCGGTTAATTATTTTACTCAATTCACCAAACAACACGACCAAAAACTGCCACTAGTGACAACTTTTGGTCGTGCTTATAAAAGTAGATATTGTGCCTGCGTTGTTTGAAGTGTTCCAGAAGGTGCAGAAGCGTCAAACCATTGGCTAACCAACAATCGGAAGACGAGTCGCCCTTTGCCTTTGCCATTTAAGCAAGAGGTATTCTTATGACTTAATCGCTTGTATTATTCTCTCGTATCCATTGTCCTCAAAAGCATTCTGATTAATGTATTGCAATCGAGGTCGATTCCCATTTTTGTCACGTTTTCGAATAACAAAGCGATCTTTGTACTTAGCGTCTTGAAAATCTTTAATACCTAATAATTCCCCCCAATCTGGCTCACTGCGCATTACGACAAATAAAGGGCCTTTAGGTTGTTTAAGTAAGTAATCTATAAGGTCTTTGGTGTATTTTTGTGTTGGTAGATTGGTGATTACTTTGTTACAAAAAGTGGACGAATAAGGCATTAACTGAATAAGAGCCACTTTTTGAAAGAATTCTATTTCATTCATTTTAGCGTCATCACATAGATGTTTTAGTTTATCGTACCAATACCAATCACCTAATAATTGATAGCCTTGGTATAGATTGACATCTTTGGGGTTAGGAAAAAACGAATTAACATCATGAATTCTATGCTTGTTCCATTCTTCAGAAAGTTGAATACGCAGGTCTTTTACTTGTTCTAATAATAAAGCTGCATCTATATTGAGACGTTCTACAAAGCCTGGATTCAGGCTTAAGAACACTACTTTTGATCGGAATGGATCGCCTTGAAACGGGAACGGTGGTGTGTGAACCTCAAAACGATATTCTTCTGAAGGTCTGTTTTGATTGTAATCTTCTACAATTGCTCTATCATCAGGATGAATCATATCTGTATTTTTATCATACAAACGAGTAATATAATGATATTGCAACCAAGGATTTTGCTTTTTTATTTCTTCTTCCGTCATAATCAATCTTGCTTTACTTTAACTTCGAGACTATATGGTTGGTTGTCATAGAATCAGAACCTTTCTCTTTTTATTTCTACCATTCCATTACCAATTTTTGTCAATATTGCCACTTTTTGGTAATGCAAAAGTATCTGTTTTTACTCAATCCTCCAAACATCACGACCCAAAACTGTCACTATTGACAACTTTTGGTCGTGACCATAAAAATAATAGTCAAACCGAATGCTGAAAATGGGAGCAAAATCAACCTCATCTATACCTCCGAAGTAAAAAGGAATAGATTTTGAATAATTTATTTGTCTGAAAAAATTATTTAATTTCGGACAAAATGCAGTATTTTTCCTTTCCTTTTCTTGTCTATTCCGAAAAAAACATCTAATTTCGGACAAAATTAGAATGAATATGCCAAGGATACTATCAAAGGAGATACGGAATCGCATTGCATCAGGAGGTGAAAATAAGATGTACACGATTAGCAATTTTGCCGACTTGAATAATGACTCGTTAGTTACGAGAGTGTTGTCAAGGTTGGAGGATGATGGTATGCTTGTGCGACTAACACAGGGACTATATCTCTATCCCAAACAAACTCGTTTTGGCATTGTAAAACCCACTCCGTATGAAATAGCCCAAGCCGTTGCAGGTAAAGATCATGCAAAGGTGATCCCTTCGGGAGCTATGGCACTGAATGAATTAGGCTTATCTACACAAATCCCCACCAATGCAGTGTTCATCACTAACGGCACACCACGCACTATCAAAATTGGCAACCAGACCATCACGCTTAAACGTGCCGTGCCCAAGATGTTCTCATTCCAAAGCACGTTATTCCCTTTGGTCATTACAGCCATGAGAGATCTTGGAGCCGAGAATGTGGATGATGCTATGGCAACTCAAATTATTGAAATTCTATCAAAAGACGACAAGGAAGCCATCAAAGCCGACTTTCTAAAAGCACCAGCATGGATTAGGAAGAAACTGGCTCCTTTGTATTCATAAGTAAAAAGTAATAAGGGATATACTAGTATGCAACAGAACTTCATATATGGTGATTCACTACCTTACAATATGCTGATAAATCGCATAGAGGAACTACAACAACGTTTCAGAGGAATAAAATAGTCCACAATAATTACAAATACCGCTGAACTATACTCCCAAGCTCACTAACCCCCATCGCCCCACTCTGCCGCCAAACCATCTCTCCGTTGCGAAACAGCATTAATGTGGGAACGGATTGTACACGATATGCCGAAGCTATGGCTTGGTTCTTGTCAATATCCAATTTCAAGATACGTATGTTGTCGCCCAACTGCTCCTTTAACTGTTCCAATACGGGATGCATACGCTTACAAGGGACACACCACGTGGCAAAGAAGTCCACCAAGACTAACTGTCCACCTTTGATTATTTCGTTGAATTGTTCTGCCATAGTGTATAGAGATAAACAAGGCGTGTTACTCATACGAGCAACACGCCTTGTTGCATTTTATTACTTTTTATATTGAGTTGATTAATTTTGTATTGATAGAAAAATATTATATTTGCATTATCCCCAACAAATAAAATGGTGAAAGGAAATAAATGTAATATGGCGAAGGAAGAAAATTTTGGGTATGTGTATGTCTTGTCGAATCCAGTAATGCCGGGCTTGGTGAAGATTGGCATGACCGAGCGTGAAAATTTGGATGCTCGGCTCAAAGAGTTGTATAGTACGGGTGTTCCCGTACCCTTCGAGTGTGAATATGCGTGTCGAGTGAAAAAAAGTGATTGTGCCAAGATTGAGAAAGCCTTACACACCGCTTTCGCCCCACAAAGGATTAACGATAATCGTGAGTTCTTTCGTATTGAGGTGAAGCAAGCGAAGGCTATCCTTGAACTTTTTAATGTATCTGATGCTACAGATGAGGTTAACGCTGAGATTAACAATGATTTGACAGCAGAGGACAAGGCTGCGACAAAAAAGGCGCAGGTGCATCGCCCTCCTTTGGATTTCTACAAAATGGGTATGAAGGAAGGCGATACATTGTTGTGGAGGGACGACCCTTCCATCTTCGTGACGGTAAGTTCAAACAGAAAGGTGATTTATGGCGACGAGGAGGTTTCACTCAGTGCCTTGTCCGCTCAGTTGAAGGGGTACAGTGTGAAGCATATCTCCCCTTGTGGTTGTTGGGAAACGAGCGAGGGAAAGCTATTGAGTGAGTTGTATGATGAGCTTTATCCGATGGAAGACTAATTAGATTATGGAAACGAAACAATATAACAATCTATTCTCCTTCATTTGGAATATTGCCAATGATGTGTTAGTGCATGCCTTTGAGAAGGGCGATTACAAGAAGATTATTTTGCCGTTTATGGTATTGCGTCGTATCGATGTGCTACTGGAACCGACAAAATCTGCTGTATTGGAGAAGAAAGCGTTTTGCGATAAGAATCATATCGTGGAGTATTCTCCGTTCCTTACTCAAGTGACGGGTTACCCATTCTTTAACACTTCCGCTTTTACTATGAAGACGTTGAAGAATGAAATTGATCCGCAACGTTTGAAGATGAATGTCATTGAATATTTCAATGGGTTTTCGCTTGATGTGCAGGATATCATCGACAAATTCAAACTTCGCCAGCAAGTGGACAACCTGACAGAAGCAGGTCGGTTGGGTTCTCTTTTGGAGAAATTTACGGATGACAACATTAACCTCTCTGTAAAACCTGTAATGGAGGAGAAAACCAAGGAGGATGGTACTACCGAAATGGTGGAGCGCCTGCCAGGACTTGACAACCATACGATGGGTACCATTTTCGAGGAATTGCTTCGTAAATTCAATGAGGAAAATAATGTGACCGAAGCTGGAGAGCATTTTACCCCTCGCGATTACGTGCGGTTGTTAGGTCAGTTGGCGATAGAGCCTGTTAAAGACAAAATAACCGATAATACCTACACTATTTACGATGGGGCTTGTGGTACGGGTGGTATCTTGACTATCGCCCAAGAGGAGATCGAACGAATCGCTCAGGAAACTGGCAAACGTATCCGTACCAACATATTCGGACAAGAGTTACAACCCGATACTTACGCCACATGTAAGGCAGACCTTATGATTAGTGGCAATATCAATAAGTTCCAATACCGCATTGGCTCTGTTGACCATGATTACATAGCTTTCGGTTCTACCATTAGTCAGGATGGTCATGCAGGTGAGGCTTTCGATTTCTGCATCTCCAATCCACCTTTCGGAACGCCTTGGAAAGAAGACCTAAAAAATTGGGGACTGGGTGATAAGAAAGAGATAACCGATCCTCGCTTTACTGACGGAACGGACACGTTTATCCCTGATATCGGAGATTGTCAAATGCTCTTCCTTGCTAATAATGTGAGTCGTATGAAGGACACACCGCTTGGAACCCGTATCGTGGAAGTACACAATGGTTCCTCTCTCTTTACGGGTAATGCGGGCGGAGGAGAGAGTAATCTTCGAAAATACATTATTGAGAATGACCTTTTGGAGGCCATTGTGGCTATGCCTGAGAAGGATTTCTACAATACAGGTATCGCAACTTATATTTGGATAGTTACCAATCGAAAAGAGGAGCGAAGGAAAGGATATGTTCAGTTGATTGACGCATCCAATATTTGTACTCCTCTGCGTAAGAATTTGGGAGAGAAGAACTGCGAGACATCCGAGGAGGATCGTCGTCGTATCCTTCAACTGCTGATGGATTTCAAGGAGACGCCAGAGAGCAAGATATTCAAAAATGAAGAGTTCGGCTATTGGCAACTGCCTGTGCTTCGCCCGAAACGTGACGAAGAAGGGAATGTGATACTGAAGAAAGGCAAACCTGTCATGGCCTGCATCAAAAAAGAGACCGAGCAGATTCCTCTGCTCTATGAGGGTGGTATCCAAGCCTTCTACGAGAAGGAAGTGAAACCTTACGATACGGAAGCGGAGTTTGGAGAACCCATTGTCGGTTATGAACTATCTTTCACCAAGTATTTCTATAAGCCAGTGCAGTTGCGTACGTTGGAGGAAATTATGGCGGATATTCATATCCTTGAATCTGAAACGGATGGTTTGTGGGCTGAAATTTTAAAATAAGGATGGAGAGGTGTCAGTCATATAAATACAGCGGAGTACAATGGCTCGGAAAGATACTGATGACCTTTGGGCTGAGATGAAAAAGAAATAAATGAGGTGTTATGACCAAGAAACAAGAAATACAGTTATTTGAGGATAAGAAAGTACGCACGGTATGGGACTCCGAAACCGAGCAGTGGTACTTTTGTGTTGTGGATGTAGTAGAGGTACTTACAGACAGCAAGAATCCATCTGACTACATAAAAAAAATGAAGAAACGCGACCCGTCCCTTGCCCAAGGGTGGGGACAAATTGTCACCCCCCTTTCCGTGCAGACAGCAGGAGGAAAGCAACGTGTCAACTGTGCCACACAACAAGGGCTTTTCCGTATAATTCAGTCAATCCCTTCATATAGGGCAGAGCCTTTTAAAAATTGGATGGCTCAAGTAGCGTCACAACGTTTGGACCAAATGCAGAATCCTGAACTAAGTTTTGATCAGGCTATTGCAGACTACAAGCGTTTGGGATATAGTGACAAGTGGATAAATAGTCGCATCAAAGGCATAGAGGTTCGCAAGGAACTGACAGACGAATGGGATCGCGCAGGCGTGAAGCAAGGACAACAATACGCTTCGCTGACTGATATCATTACACGCGAATGGAGTGGAATGACCACACGCCAATATAAGCAATACAAAGGGCTGAAGAAGGAAGGTCTTCGTGATAACATGACTAACGTGGAACTTGCCCTTAATATGTTGGCAGAGGCTTCAACAGCCGAGATATCTAGACAAAAGAATCCACAAGGCTACACCCAGAGTGCCAAAGTGGCGAAGGAAGGTGGCAGTGTTGCAAAAGCAGCAAGAAAGCAGTTGGAGAGCAAGACTGGTCAGTCTGCCATTTCATCTGCAAAGGCCAGCGACTATCTTTTGCCTCCAACAGAAAACAAGGAGGATTAACCATCATGACAAAACGATACGAAATATATAAGGATAGTGGCGTGCAATGGCTCGGAGAAATTCCGGAGCATTGGATTTGTACATCTTTAGGAAGGATTCTTTCTGAAAAACTTCAATATGGGGCATCCGAATCTGGGGATTTAGAATGTACGAACGACTCTATGCGTTATATCAGAATAACTGATATTACAATTGACGGGAAATTAAAACCTGATGTCTGTAAATTCTTGTCTTCAGAAATTGGAATGAATTATCCCGTAAGAAAAGGAGATGTTCTTCTGGCTCGAAGCGGAGCGACTGTCGGTAAAGCATTTATCTATAATGAAGATGATGACGCTTGCTATGCTGGTTATTTAATAAAAGCCTCCGTACAGCAAGAAAAAGTATTACCTCAATTCTTCTTTTACTTTACTCAAACATCCCAATATGACGAGTGGAAAAATAGAATCTTCATTCAAGCGACAATCCAGAATATTAGTGCGGAAAAGTATGCAAGAATGAGTTTGTGCCTCCCCCCTCTCTCCGAGCAACACTCCATCGTCACCTATCTCGACGACAAATGTTCGAAGATAGATAAGTCCATAGAAAACATGGAGAAGCAGATTGTCTTGTTGCAAGAGATGAAGCAACGAGTTATTGCGGATGCGGTCACTCGGGGGGTGGATAAGACGGTGAAGATGAAGAAGTCGGGGATCGCTTGGTTGGATGAGGTGCCTGAACATTGGAGTGTAGATAAGGTGAGTTCGCATTTCCGACAAAGGAACGAAAAAGTTTCTGATAAAGATTATCCTGCGTTGTCTGTGTCAAAAAAAGGAATCACTCCTCAATTGGAAAATGTGGCGTTGTCAAATGCTGAAGGAAGTGCAAGAAAATTGGTAAAAGTCGGTGATTATGCGGTGAATTCAAGGTCGGACAGAAAAGGATCT
This sequence comes from uncultured Bacteroidales bacterium, assembly GCA_902784425.1. Taxonomy (GTDB): domain Bacteria; phylum Bacteroidota; class Bacteroidia; order Bacteroidales; family Paludibacteraceae; genus UBA1181. The sequence continues at coordinate 349 of CACZUS010000077.1, read as the reverse complement.
TGTGGAATTTCCAGATATGAAGGATCTGTGTCATTGATTACGATTGTATTAGAGCCATTCAACATAGACGGTGACTATGTTCATTACCTTTTTAGAAGTAATCCTTGGGTGGAAGAATTCTATAGAAATGGGAAAGGTATAGTTGCGGATTTGTGGACTACTAATTACCAAATGATGAAGGGTATGTATTTGCCTGTTCCCCCAATCGAAGAGCAGCAAGCCATCGTCTCTTACATCAACGAGCGTACCACAAAGATCGAGACGCTAGCGAAGAAGATTGAACAAGAAATTGTATATTTGAAAGAATATAAACAACGGCTCATTAGCGACGTCGTGACGGGGCAGGTAA
>CACZUS010000076.1 GCA_902784425.1 uncultured Bacteroidales bacterium | reverse complement strand
CGCATTCCTGTAGCAATCTGATCGGCTATGTTTCGATCGAATAACACTCCTTGTTCCACAGCAGCAATAAAAGCATTGAAAGCATCTTTAGAAAGATACTCACGCATTTTATCTTTCGTAAACACATTGATTGCAAAATAATCGGACAATCTGTCTGAGGGTGTTTCAATCTCTCTAGGACGTCTGCGAGACAACTCTCGTAACGCATTAAATCTCATTATTGCCATTACAACCTAATTTTTGTTATATTTTTTTAAGTACCCCAATTTTTTAGGGGTTCACTTTGCAAAAATAGGTATTTTTTGTGAGTATACCCCTATTTTTTATAGGTATATTTAAAAACAGGACACAAATTTTTATTTTTATGAAGACGTATGGCCGTGGAAATGCACATCCATGTAGAGACGCAATGCATTGCGTCTCTACGGTGACCAACAAAAAAAAAACATTTCTCTCAATTTTCTATCAAACCATTTCCCTTTTCATCTATGAAGAAATAACGATTGCCCAATTTTACCCGAAGCAATCCTTCTGAAAAGTAACCGACCTCATCCACATCAAATGGCAGGAGCTTTAAACCATCAAACCGCACGGAATTCACTTTCGACTTATCATATTACATCAGGCAAATTAGTCATTTTAACAATACCAGCCTTTAAATAATCGGCATACTGAGATGGTATAGTATCTCCAGTATCAGTAAGGAACAAACCTCTGAATCCGTTATCGACTCCTATCCCAATATTATTTTGAAAACGTGAATATATATCAAATTGATTCGGATAAACAAGTTGTCCTCCTTCGTCTTCCAACTGCCAATATTTCCCATCAACAAAACGCAGATAATTTTTCCCAAATTGAAATCGTGAGACTTCCTTTCCATTCAAATCCAATTGTTTAGTCACATTATTTATTTCAGGAATTATACTTTCGTCACAACCCAATTTTTCACTTATATATTCACTTAAATTCGTATCAATATCATAAGCATTAAACAAAAAAATTCCCTTTATTAAGTAATGTTCTGACATCCATGGAAGATGTTCGTACAACTTGCGTCCGTCTTTATAAACATTAATACATATTGGAATTATTTGCAGTCCTCCTAAATCCTCTGAATAAAGACTGACAGAAAGGACCTCTATCAACAACCCATAGCACAAACATATTTTATTATCATACTGAAACGGCACAACAACATTACCTTTCTCATCGACAATTCCATATTTATTTGTCTTATTATCATAAAGAGTAATTAAACCAACGCCATCAAAACTACAATTCAAAGATGGAGAAACTGTATAGCCATATTTTGTTTCCAATGTTTCCTTTCCTACGAGGTTTCCATCACACAGTTTTTCCAATGAAAAGTAAATTTGTTCACAATCTTCAGGATTATTGTAATTCCAATTTGTTACTATTACAGGATATTCATTTTCGTACGATTCCATCTTTATGACAGTATCTTTTTTCACAAAATAAGTGCTATGTCCAGAATCATTGTCAACATACATAACGTCAAAATCTCTAGTTTTATTTATAGTAATACGTTTACCTGAATATAACTCGTTACCATTTTTATCTATTATGTACGCATTAGAATTTTCTGTGGGAGGTATATAGCATCGTCCATTGTTAAACATAACCTCCTCATCCAGTCTAAACGCTCTTTGATTGGTCGCATCCCATTTCATTGGAATCACCAAATCTCCAGACTTGTCGATAAATCCTATTTTCCTATCTTTTACAACAGCAGCAAGACCTTCATGGAAAATTCCTACATACTCATACTCCTTAATATTTTCGTTTAATTTTTTTATACCACTTACAGAAAGTCCATCAGAAGCAATCAAAAGAATACTATGAGTAATAAATAATAATGCAAAAAGAGTTTTTTTATTCATACGTGAATTCAATTTTAAATCAATGAGAATAAGAATCTCCAATCAGAGCAATCTTCTACAACGCATCCGTCGAAGGTTCTGCGTGTATGCTTATCTGCGTAAGCTGTCCATAGTTCTTCCGTAAGGCTTCTTCCACCTGAATGGTAATATCATGTGCGCAGACCAATGTGATTTGAGGATCCATCACAACATGCACATCGATGATCACATGCGGACCATTCCGACGTGTCTTCAACTCATGGACATCTTCCACTCCTTCTACCGACTCTATAATCTGCGTGATCTTCTGCTCTTCTTCTTCGGGCAACGAAGCCTCCAACAACTCTGAAAGAGCCGGCAAAGCCATTTTCACAGCCACCACAATGATGAAGATACTTATCGCACAACCTACAAGTGGGTCCAACAACGTCCACTTCTCACCCAATAAGATCGCACCGCCAATACCGATTGCTGATGCAACAGACGAGAAGGCATCCGTACGATGATGCCACGCATTGGCCATCACAACCGGACTTCCCTCCTTACGTCCTGTACGCCATGTGATTTGATACAAAAACTCTTTAAAAACAATAGATATGATTGCTACTGCAAATGCGATCCAACTTGGATGTGGAGTTTCCGCTCCTCCCAAAATCTGGCATACCGATGTGATACCAGACGTCATAAGTTTCACTGCCACAACCCATGTCCATATCTATGATTTCGATCATTCTTCTTCGACGAGATGCGAACAAAACATAACACAATGCCATCACTGATCAAATCGGATAAAGAGTGTATTCCATCTGCCACCATTGCAGCACTCTGTCCGACTACGCCCGACACCAATTTAATGACAGTCAAAAACAGATTGATAATCGTCCCTAACAATGTCACCTTAACAATAGACTTTTCCCTACTCTCCATGACCTCATATATTTCTCAACTGTTCAAAAAAACTCCAAATAACAATACCTGCTGTGACCGACACATTCAGAGAGTGTTTTGTACCAAATTGTGGTATTTCAATACACGCATCGGAGAGATCCACCACCTCTTGTTGAACACCCTTCACTTCATTACCCAGTACAACTGCGTATTTCTTATTCGGATCCAACTGAAGATCGGGCAACATGACACTACCCTCCACTTGTTCAATGGTGAAGACATAATATCCTTGTGATTGCAATTCGCGCACAGCCTCCTGAGCTGTTTTATAGGCTTGCCAATCCATAGAAAACTCAGCACCTAGGGCAGTCTTATGTATTTCAGGATTAGGAGGTGTGGAGGTGATACCACACAGACAAATCTTTTCAACCAAAAATGCGTCGCTCGTACGAAAGACAGAGCCCACATTATACAAACTTCTCACATTATCCAAAACCACCACCAACGGTAGTTTCTTTGCTTTTTTGAAATCATCTGTTGAGATACGATTCAGTTCTGTAACTTCCAGTTTCCTCATGCTTTCACCATTTTGATAAAGTCTTTCATTCCTTCTGAGGCACCTTTTTGAATCATGGTAATCTTTCTCGTTGACGGAACTGGAACGGTTTTCGGATCGATAATGTATATAGGTGTTTCATAAGGCACATAATTAATCAGTCCAGCAGCTGGATAGACATTCAAAGAGGTTCCCACAATAAGAAATATATCCGCTTGCTGTGCCAATTCGACTGCGGGTTCAAAATTAGGCACCGCCTCGCCGAACCATACGATGTCGGGACGCAACTGAGCACCATCAGAAGCTTTATCGCCTAAATGAATCTCACAATTATCATCCGTTAAAGTCGTCACCAAATTAGGATTACGAACAGAGCGTACCTTCATCAGTTCTCCATGAAGATGCAAGACACTCTTGCTACCAGCCCGTTCATGCAAATCATCAATATTCTGTGTGACAATGCGTACATCAAAGTCAGCCTCCAACTCTTTCAACCCAATATGTCCATAATTAGGCTGATGCAGTTGATGTTCTTTTCGCATGTCATTATAGAAATTCAAGACCAATTCAGGATTTCGTTCGAAGCCTTCTGGTGTGGCCACATCTTCCACTCTATATTCATTCCACAATCCGTCTGAATCACGGAAAGTACGGATTCCACTCTCGGCACTAATACCTGCACCTGTAAGAACGACTAACTTTTTCATACTTTTCCTTGTCTACAATATCAATATTTACGATTAAAAATCTCCGCATAGACAAACGCACGACGCACCTCATCCGTGTCATCAAAGTTCAAATTGATAGGAGCAATGGTCTCCTCCTCAACAGGTGTCATCACACGATTATTTTTTTCTTTCTTTTTGTCTGTCTTCTTTTCTGACAAAGAGGAACCACCCTCTTCTGTAGACAAGAAGGCTGTTGTCTTTTGTTCTTTTGGCTTTGGTTTATCTGATTTTTGACTCTTCGTTTGAGTTATAGGCTTGGGATCCGATTGACTCTCAATATAATCTTCCAACTTCTTTCGGATTGTATCCAATGGATTAGAAGAGACAATCACGGTACCATCATCAGACTGAGAAATCACCTCTCTTGTCCTTTCCGACATTTCACGGTCCAACTCCTCCTGTTCTTTCTTTTTGGCTTTTACCATGTTTATAAACACGTTATAAATAACTATGCCAATAAAAACAATAATGTATACTAATGTCTCATCCATAATAAACTCGCATTGGTTATAATGCAAATATAACGAAATTAACACTTAACCACACAAAAAAATCAAAAAAATTCGAATTCATTTTTCACAATTAAAATTTATTTTTGTGTCACGATATGGATACGATTTCACCAGAAAAAAGAAGTTGGACAATGAGCAGGATTCGTAGTAAAAACACGAAGCCTGAATTGTTAGTTCGTCGATACCTATATGCAAATGGATTTCGATATAGGGTAAATGTTGCCACACTACCAGGCAAACCTGATATCGTATTAAAAAAATACCACACGGTCATATTTATACACGGTTGTTTCTGGCATGGACATGATTGTTTGAAGGGCAAAACACCGCAAACCAATCCTCTCTTCTGGCAAAACAAATTTAAACGAAACAAAGAACGTGATTTAGAGGTAAGAAATCAACTGAAAGATTTAGGATGGAACACATTGGTCATCTGGGAATGCCAACTCAAACCGAAGACACGGCAAAAGACATTGGAAGAGATCTCATATTGGCTAAACGAAGCCTATCTCGACACCTTCCGTACAAAGAGACCAGAATATTCTATCTCTGAAGAGGGCTCAACTATGCTAGTTGCAGAAAAGAATACTATCTATTCTTCCACCTCTGATACAGACGAGTAATTATCATTCATAAAAAAACGGGCAATGCATTAATGCAAAGCCCGTATATAACACATGCTTAAAAAGCACAGAGTAATTCTTCTTATCGAATCATATCACATCCCATATAAGGAACCAAGACTTTTGGAATCTTAATACCATCAGGAGTTTGATTGTTCTCCAATAGAGAAGCAACAATTCGAGGCAAAGCCAATGCACTACCATTCAAAGTATGACATAGCTGAGCCTTCTTATCAGCTCCTTTGAATCTACATTTCAAACGGTTCGCTTGATAGGTGTCAAAATTAGAAACTGAAGAGACCTCCAACCAACGTTTTTGTGCTGCAGAGAAGACTTCAAAATCATAACATGTAGCAGCAGTGAAGCTCATATCACCACCACATAGATGAAGAATACGATAAGGGAGTTCCAACTTCTTCAACAATTCCTCTACATGATTCAACATCTCTTTGTGAGACTCTTTAGAATGTTCTGGAGTATCGATACGAACGATTTCAATCTTCGAGAACTCATGCAAACGATTCAATCCACGCACATCCTTTCCATAAGAACCTGCCTCACGACGGAAGCATTGTGTATACGCGCAATTCTTGATTGGAAGATCCTTCTCATCCAAGATGACATCACGATAGATATTGGTAACAGGAACCTCTGCGGTTGGGATTAAATACAAATCATCCACTTCACAATGATACATCTGGCCTTCCTTATCTGGCAACTGTCCGGTACCATAACCTGATGCTTGATTTACCACAGTTGGAGGCATGATTTCCAAGTAACCAGCCGCACGAGCTTCATCAAGGAAGAAGTTGATTAATGCACGTTGCAAACGAGCACCCAATCCCTTGTAAACAGGGAAACCTGCACCCGTTATCTTAACGCCCAACTCAAAATCAATCAAATCATATTTTTTTGCCAATTCCCAGTGAGGCAAAGCATTCTCTGGCAAAGTAGGGATTTCATTACCCATCTTCACCACCTCATTATCTTCAGCCGTCTTTCCATCAGGAACATCATCATAAGGCATATTAGGAATTGTATATAATATTTTGTTGATTTCTTCTTGTGAAGAATCCATTGAGCTTTGCAAGTCTGCCGTCTTCTCTTTCAATGAAGCAACTTTTTCCTTTACACTCTGAGCTTCATCTTTCTTACCCTCTTTCATCAATTGACCGACACTTTTCGACAAAGTGTTGATCTCTGCCAATACAGCATCCAAAGAGGATTGAGATGCTCTACGGACTTTATCTAATTCCAATACTTTTGCAATAGGCTCCTTAGCATCAAAATGCTTTCTTGCCAGTTTTCGGATTACTTCATCCGGATTTTCGGTGATAACCTTTAACGTCAACATATCTTCAACAATAATTATTTCTTATATTAATATTTCTTTCAAAATAAAAATCACTCTACAAAGGTAATAGAATCCAATTTCATATCATAATATAAAGCTGAATATTCTAACACCTTAATTGTATCCACATCAGATTCTGTACGTTTGATGAAAATTTGTTGTGTTGCGCCATACATTAAATAATATGGAACATACAATCTATATGTAGAGCCTTCGTTCATATGACGGAGTCCGATATAGAAAGCAGAATTCAAATCTTCCATAGCCGACCGTGCATCTTTTTCTATGAAACTTTTCCCTGTCAATATAAAACCTTCATAATGGAATGCAACCGTATCTTTTTGTCCTGGTTTCTTTCCGTCTGTTGGTTCCAAAACTCTATACAACAATCCGGATGGATCTGTTTTAACACCATCCTCTTTACTTTTCTCTTTCAAATAGGTTTCTCCTCTCTCCTTATTCTTTTGTATTAATAATATATTGTCCGTTTTATCTTTATCATCCTCCTTCTTACAAGAAACATAACATAAAAAGAATAGAACACTAACTATCAAAGGGAAAAACTTTATTTTACTCATAATTATACTTAATTAATTTTCTTCTTAATAAGGGTCATTCCATCACGTACAGGAACGATGACTCTCTCTACTCGGTTGTCTGACATAATCAAGTCATTAAACTTTTGTATTCCAACCGTTTGAGCATCTTTTGAATCCTCCAGCACATGACCATCCCACAATGTATTATCAGCAATAATCAAACCACCCTCACGTAACTTAGGGAAAACGGCTTGGTAATACTCTACATAGTGACGTTTATTGCCATCCATAAAGACAACGTCGAACAAACCATCAAGCGTTGGTATGATTTGCGTCGCATCACCGATATGTAACTGAATAATCGAAGAAAAACCGTTAGAATCAAACAACTGATGTAAGAAATCCTCTAATTCATCATTAATTTCTATCGTATGCAACTCGCCATCTTCTGGCAATGATTCTGCCATGCACAAAGCAGAATATCCTGTAAATGTTCCGATTTCAAGAATTCGTTTGGCGGACATCATAGAGCAGAACATTTTCAACATTCTACCTTGAAGATGACCTGACAACATACGAGGCTTCAATGTATGCAAATGGGTGTCTCGCACTAATTTTTTTAAATAATCTGGCTCACTGTCAATGTGAGCCAGAATATATTTTTCCAAATTATCGTCCTTCAAATCCATATCGATTGCAAAGATATAGAATTTTTCTATTATAGCATTACCAATATACAACAGGACATGGATATTTTTCGTGCTTACGTATAATGTAGATTAAATTAATTTCATGAGACCATGATCCATTCTTTTTTGCATGCGATGTAAATAAATCATACACATAGCTGAATTGAAAACTACCAAACTGCAAACCTGCCATGAAAGATGGCGTATGCAAATCAGCCAAATCTGATTTAAAGGCCGCACCAATCAACAACGGACTATAAAGAAGTCCGACTCCTGCATAAAAGTTCTGGAATTGCTCCTGCATTTGATAATAGACATTAGCAAACAGATAGTTGTTAGAAAGATCCGCACGTCCGAACAATCCATTCTGCGACTGCAAATCCTTAAAATAACTAACATGCATTGTTAACTTACGTTCCAAAACATTGTCTTGTTTATCAAGGAATCCATTCTTAGGTTCTCCAATATGATACACTGCCGCACCCACAGTCAACACATTCTCAATCACAAACGAACCTCCAGCAGAGAAATCAACGTATGTACGAGAATCAGTTGATAAATTTTCAGTCGTCGGATTTTCAACACGTCTATAATGAGGATTGTACATATCCTCAAACTCAAAATCGTTTCCTAAAAAGCAAGCAAACAAAGTGGCTTGAACTCCTAAACGAATGAAATAATGCTCTTTCAATCGTATCGTATGCGCGTACAACAAGTCAAACTCATGTTGTTGATAAGCTCCCGACCCCTGATTATCATAGGTGTAGGCAAAACCAGCAGAACACATCTGCTTGTAAAAGTTTTGATCGTATGATGCACGTACTGTATGAAATTTATTATCCAACGCTGGCCAGTGCTGCCTATAATTTAATCCAAAACGGATGGAATTTGCAGCTCCTGCCAAAGAGGGATTCAATGCAAACGGCATCGTGTTATGGCTCGTCATCGAATAGTCCTGAGCAAAGGTACTCATCGAAAAAGCACACACAGACATCAATATTCCAATAAAAAATCTCTTCATTGTTATTCAATTTTTATAATTGACACAAACTTTTTCTCTTTCCATCTTTTCGATGAATTGATAGAACTCACCTATAGTTTTCTATGTTCATCTTTTTCTGCACGTTTCGTATATAAGGATCACGACTCTCTGCGCTCCTTTATTGATTTTCATGCTCACAAAAATAGAGAAATTTTACTTTGTTTCATCCTACTTTCCCTATTCCATTGTCACTACTTTCAATACTTCATACGAACATTCTCCAAAGATACATTTAAATCTGAACAATCATAAACTAAATCTCCTTTTTTTTTACATATTTTTAATATTTTTTTTGTGACAATCTAAAAACACGTAAAAAAAATTCAACTCTCACCTATTCCATTACCGCTCTTTTTCTTATTGAAATTTACTCTGTTCCTTTCCCCTTATCACATCTTTCCTTGATAAATCAACGTCGATAATCGGTCTGCTCGCAACACATCATTCACCACATCTAAAATCACTGAAGGTGTCACCTCATTCAACTGATTATAAACATATTCCAAGGTTTCAAACTTATTAAAGTAGAGGAAGCTTTTGGCCATTGACAAAACAAGATTTTCTCTGTTCTCTTGCATAATAGTCATTTGTCCGACCATCTGCTTTTTATATTTCTCCAACTGTATTTTGGTAAATGGAACTTCTCGCAACCGTTTCAATTCTGTATAGATCAAATCTGTACATTTTTCCCGATTTCGTTCTTCTGTTCCAAAATAGATGGCTAAAAGTCCGGAATCTGAATAAGAGGTATAGGTCGATTCTATATTATAAGCCATGCCATTTCGCTCACGTAACAGCAAATTCAATCGACTATTCAACGATGGTCCGCCAATAATGTTATTCAACAAACTCATAGGCAAACGACGATCGTCAGAAAGATCATACGACGGACAACCCACCATCACATGTGCCTGCGATGTGTGTTTACGAACCATCTTATCAAATGGTTCATACGTACTTTTCACAATAGGATTAACCGCACTTCGCTTCTCTTCAATGTCATTTAAATACTTCTCCGCCAATCGTTTTACTCTGTTAAATGGTATTTTTCCCAATGAGAAAAAGACAATTTTATCCGTACAATAGGTTCTTCTTACAAAATTGATGGCATCTTGTGTAGTATACTTCTTCAATCTTTTGGCATCTCCTAAGATGTTCCTTCCCAAGGGGGTATTGGCAAAAAGCAACTCCTCAAAATCATCGTAGATCTGCTCCGATGGGGTATCTTTATACGACTGAATCTCATCAATAATCACATCCACTTCCTTGTCCAATTCTTTTTGTGGAAATGTGGCATGAAATACGATATCCGAACAGATGTCTACAGCTTTTTCATAATCTTCACATAGGAAATTTGCATATACGAATGTCTCCTCCTTGGTGGTATAGGCATTCAACTCACCTCCGACAGACTCCAAACTATTGACTATATGCCACGATTTTCTCCGTTGCGTACCCTTAAACAACGTATGTTCAATAAAATGAGCCATACCCGACTCTTCCGGCAACTCATCTCTCGTACCTACATTAATGGCGAAACCACAATACGCCACAGGAGAATCATCATACAAATGAACAACACGTATGCCATTGGGCATCTCCCAAAACGAAAGATCTTTCGTCAAATCCATTTTTATCGCTTAATTTTTTCAATTTCCGAAGCTGCTATGCACACCTTCTCATACCACTCTGCACCAAACCTTCTGATTAACGGTTCTTTCAAAAACTGATAGACGGGAAGTCCCACTTTCTTACCCAATTCAAAAGCTGCCTGACACACCTTCCATCGATGTATGTTGATGGCAACCGTCCCATTTCGAAGATTCTCCAACCGAACTGGATACAGATGACATGAAATCGGCTTGTAAAAGTCTATCCGTCCCTCTCGAAACGCTTTCTCAATGGCACATTTACACACTCCTTGTTCATCTACATAGGAAAACACACACTCTCCTCCATTTACAATCGAGGTAACACAATCGCCCTCTATATCAATATACGAGACTCCCTGCTTCTTAATCACTTCTTGCGACACAGAGGAAAGGTCATCCCATATAACCGGCAATATTTTTTCCAATATGGCCACCTCCGACTCTTCCAATGGAGCCCCGGAATCTCCCTCTATGCAACATTCTCCCTTGCATACTGACAAATCACAACAGAACTGTTTATCAAACAAATCCATCGAGATAATCGTATCGTCAATCTGAATCATCATAAGTCTCTATCTTATAAAACACTGCAAAGTTAAGGGAACTTCTACAATTTATCGATTGAATTATTACTTTTTTACTTTTTTCTCATTCATATTCTAAAAACTATTCAATAACTTTGTAATCAAAAAAATCAAAGATACTATCATGAAAGGAATTATACTTCTATCCCTATTAATTGTATTTTCACAATCAATATTTGCCAAAAAAGTGGTAGAAGAAGTGAAGATTGAAGATTCTCAATTGGCCGCACAATTGACCGACACACTCGTATCCGACTCTGTCTTCTACGAAGAGCGTCCTGAAGAAAAATACGAAGAGGTGGTTTACACGCCCAAAGAATCAATTCTACACATTCCCATCAGCATCAATGTGTCCCTTTTAGAGCGGAAACTGAACGAAAACTTCAGCGGACTACTCTACGAGGATGACAATATCGAAGATGATAGCTTAATGATTCGTGCATGGAAGGAAAACGACTTCAAAATAGCTTACGATCAAAACATCCTAAACTATAAAATACCTGTTAAGATATGGATAAAAAAACGTTTCGGACTTGGATTTACGCATACCGATCAAGAGATAGAAGGCGCCATCAACATGGAAATGCAGACGTCCATCAACTTTTCAAAAGATTGGGGACTCATCACCAAGACTGAAATGCTACAATATAACTGGATAAAAAAGCCTGTCTTGAAACTTGGCATTATCGATATTCCCATCACCTCTATTGTTGATAATATTCTGAAAAACAACCGTCAACTTCTTAATGAGAGTGTCGACGAAACTGTCAAACAATATGTCCCCTTGCAAAGCTACATACAAGAGATTTGGGAATCCATTCAAAACCCTATCGACATCTCAACCAGCGGATATAAAGCATGGTTGAAAATAACACCTAAAAATCTGTACACTACACCAATTGTAGGTAGTCAGGGACAAATCAACACCACAATCGGTGTCAAATGTTTGTCTGAAATCTACATGGATGTGCCACCTAAAGCAGGCCAGAAAGAGACAAAAATGCCTCGTTTCCAAATGTATACAAACACTGACAAACAGGTAAAAGTAAACTTATTAGCCGATGTTCCTTATACTACTATCGACTCCATTGCCAATGATATCATGAAAAACGAAACCTTTGGCGAAGGCAGACACACCATCATAGTAGATAGCATGGAAATTTTCGGACAAAAAGAAAAAATGATGATTGGAGTTCACGTACACGGATTCATCAACGGCGCCATCTATCTAGAAGGTATTCCTTATTTCGAACAATCATCTACCTCTATCCGCATCAAAGAGGTGGAATACAAGCTTAAGACCAAAAACGTGCTGGCTAAAATCGTCAACCTATTTTATAAAAAGGGGTTGAAGAAAATGATTGAGGAAAAACTAATCATCTCCCTTAAAGACGAAATTGCACTCATCAAGGAGAGCAGCCGAAACGAACTCTTCAACAAAGAGTTGATGGAAGATGTTTACATGAATGGTATGCTTAATCATATCACTGTGGAAGATATATTCCTCACCGAAAACGGATTGAAAGTTGGCATCATCTTATCTGGCAAAATCAATGTGAGGGTTGAATGATACAAGAGATATGTCATACTGTCTTTGCCAACTGACAAACGCTGTCAACTTGGCATTAATCAATCTAAAAAAAAGAACGCAATCGTTTAATCTTTGTTAAAAGCCATTCTTTATGGTTAATCTTCTTTAAACTGGATCGATGTCACACAATTTATGTACGTTATTTGTACGTTATTTAACAAATAAACTACAATACTAACTTAAATTGAAAAGACATGAAACATTTGAAAGAATTAGGAATATTGGTAGCTGTAGCAGCTGTTAGCGCTGGCGTTTCCTGCCTTTACGTTAAACATTATGGAAACAACGAGAAAATAATCATTCAGGAGACACGACAAGCTCCTGTTCAATATTCAGCTTACACCCATGATGGTGAGCCTGTCGATTTTACATACGCAGCAGATAAATCTGTAAATGCGGTCGTACACGTCATGACCACCTATGAGGTTCAACAATCTCAGATGAGCGATCCATTTTTAGAGTATTTCTTTGGTGAACGTAATTTTCAACAAGCACCACAGAAAAGGCAAGCATCTGGTTCGGGAGTCATCTTATCTAAGGATGGATATATCGTCACCAACAACCACGTTGTGGATGGTGCAGCACAAGTGAACGTCGTTTTGAACGATAAACGTCAATTCAAAGCTCAGATAGTCGGAACTGACCCAACCACCGACTTGGCTCTTTTGAAAGTAGATGCAGATGATCTTCCTACCCTACCCATTGGCAACTCAGACAATTTGAAAGTCGGCGAATGGGTCTTGGCGGTTGGTAACCCTTTCAATCTAACCTCAACCGTCACCGCTGGTATCGTTAGTGCCAAGGCACGTAACATCAATATTCTATCAGGCGACATGAAGATTGAATCCTTCATCCAAACCGATGCTGCAGTCAATCCTGGTAATAGTGGTGGCGCGTTAGTTAACACCCGAGGAGAATTGGTTGGAATCAATGCAGCCATTGCTTCACAAACAGGTTCATACACAGGCTACGCATTTGCCATACCTACCTCTATCATGAGCAAAGTGGTGGCTGATTTGAAAGAATATGGAACTGTACAACGAGCATTGTTAGGTGTTCAGATTAGAGACATCGATGCAGATTTTGCCAAAGAGAAGAATTTGGAGACGATGGAGGGTGCTTATGTCGCATCCGTAGGCAATCAGAGTGCAGCGAGCGACGCAGGCATCAAGGAGGGTGATATCATCACTCACGTCTCTGGCAATAAAGTAAAAACAGTATCTGAATTACAAGAAAAGATTAGTCGCTTCCGTCCTGGTGATAAAGTTCAAATCACCTTACTAAGGAACGGCAAACAAGAGACTGTTTCCGTCACACTGAAGAACATGATGGGTAACACCAATGTGGTGAAGAACTACGACACCAAGCAATTAGGAGCCACACTCACTCCGCTCACCGATAAGCAGAAGAGCAATTTGGGCATCAACTACGGACTTCAAGTGACAAGTGTAGAAAAAGGTGGACGTTTTCAACAAGCAGGTATTCCTAAGGGATACATCATCTTACGAATCAACAATCAGAAGGTGACATCCACCACAGATGTTGAAAGCATCATCAGCACCTTGAAGGGCGAACAAGAAAAAGCACTCTTCATATCTGGTATATTACCTAATGGAAAGGTGGTTTATTATGCGGTGGATATGAATGAGCCTTAAACGAGAATCAATATTTATAACGGAAAAGGTGAGTCTAACGCAGGACTCACCTTTTTTATTCCCAAATCGTAGCCACCATTCTTCTCCTTCCCCCATAATTACGGAACTCACACAAATAGATGCCTTGCCACGTACCTAAATTCAGTCTGCCATTTGTAATCGGAATTGAAAGACTCCCCCCCACCACCGTTGACTTGGCATGGGCAGGCATATCATCCAAGCCTTCTAACGTATGATCATAATAGGTCTCCCCCTCTTTTATCATGCGATCAAAGATTTTCGCCATATCCGACCTCACATCTGGATCTGCATTCTCATTGATGGACAAACCACAACTGGTATGTTTCACAAACAAATGAAGCATTCCCACTTGTGGCAACGGACTAGGCAAATGCGAGAGGACCTCATTAGTGATCAAATGAAATCCTCTCGATTTTTCAGACAACGCAAATTCTACTTGTCTCATCTGTTCTGATTCTTTTATTCTACATCATTCAGTGCCTTGACCGATTCTGACTTAACCAACCATGCAACAGAGAATGCAGTCAACATAATAAACTCACAGAACCATGTGTAAGGGAACCATGCAGGTACCCATGCAAAGATTGGCGTCTTATGCAAGGCCAAAAATACAGCAAAGACAAATATCACAATGCCACATACCTTATACACAATATTTCTTTGTCTTTTCTTCTCATTATTTACATTGCCAAGCGTAAACAAAAACAAAATATTTACAGCGAAAGCAAAGAACAAAACCGATGCTGCTACCATGTGAATCGTATGACTAACATTTATCGGCAAATCAAACATACCTACTGTCTCAGGAGCCCCTGGTACCCTACAAGGAAAGACAACCACCAACAAACAACACAACGACTGAATAATCGCCATCACCCGATCGCGCCAGTCATACCCTGTATAACACATAAAGAATACAGAAGCTGTAAACAGTAATCCAATCATCCATACTTTGGACGATGCATAATACGTGGCACTGACACTCATATACCAACCATCCATATTATGTTCTGCACCGAACAATCCAAATAAAAGACAAGCTGGTGCCAATACTCCACAAAGTATTCCTAACATCTTACGTAGGAATAAATAATTCTTTACTTCTTCTTTCATTATCGTTACA
>CACZUS010000075.1 GCA_902784425.1 uncultured Bacteroidales bacterium | reverse complement strand
CCTTGTTTCTGCGCTAATCCATTGTAGGGAAACAAGATGAATATAGATAATATGTAGAATAATAATCTTTTCATAACATATATTTTTCTTCAAAAATATAAAAATTTATAGTACTCACCCTTTGTGAGGTTTTAGAATCATATTTGTTATTTGTCAGCCTTGTCATTTGACAAACACTTTTCGGGCTGATAATATCATTTTGTGCCCATCTTCACGCCTAGCATTAATGTTCGTCACATATAAAAAAGTATTATTTGTCTTTTTTATTTGCTGTTTCATTTTTTCTGTGATATTTTCAGATTCAGAGTGTAGAATAATGTATGTTTCGGTTTGTGGATTCCAGAAATTCATGTCAAAACTTAGAATTCCTTTAATGGCGAGTTGCTTATCTGTCCTTGCTCTGCGAGCTGAAATACTCTTGGCAGAGAGTAGTTTTTCTTTCTTAATCTCACCTTCTACTGCAAGGATGTCATCGTCTGAAGAAAATACAAAAAATACTTCTGTTTCACTGACATTATTTTCGTATGCTTTACGTGCATTATTGTCTTTCCATTCATCTTTTGAATCGTTTGTTTTAGATTCATTTGTTTTGTTTTTAGTGTCAGAGATGTTTTTTTTATCTTGTTTTGCCTCTTCCTTCTCAAGAGGTTTGCAAACGACGATACATGTTTTAGTCGAGTCAAAATCCGCAGTTGTGATAGTGACAGGCTCGTATTGTTGGAACCGAATGCTCGTTTTCCCATTTTCATCACACGGAATGCCGCATGCTCCATTTTTATCTGTACAATAAAAGATTTCGTTTATCTTAAACATCATGTTTGACAATGCATTGCCATTGACATCATGAAATATTATTTTGTTGAAAACAACGGTCGTGTCCAATGATTCTCCTGGTTTTAGTGCTGGCATTTGTATTCCAGCTATGGAGAATGGTCTGTTCGGGAATATGTTTGATTGGATTGTGTTATTGATACTTACCCAAAGCATAATAGAATCTGCTCCCGCACATAGAATAATTCTTTTGTATGTATAATTTATAAGACGACAACGGAAACTGGCACCATTTTCTAATTTGATATCACAATTCCACCAAGTGAAATGTTTGACAGACCCTACATAGTTGTCTCCTTGCTTGGTTGAGTATCCCTCTTCAACCCATAGTCCGGACTCTTCGTTGAAATACCAAAGTGGGATAGTGTCGCGACTGCTGAATCCTTTGGGCGCTGGATACTTCAGGTTGGCTTCACAACCCTCTTTCAACTGCAGTGGATTTCCATCCTCGTCGGTCATCTCCACATTCACCATGCCATAAGAGATTAGCGGAACTGTATCTCCATCATTTGCGATAGCCATAAGGTCGGCACCCGGCATAAGAGGTTCCATGGCGGGTGTGCCTGTCGGAGATAGATAGACGACGGCGATGTCAACAGTTCCGTTATAGTCAGATCCATCGCTTTTTACTAAACTCGATTTTGGGATTGTGACGGTTGCACCATTTGCCTCAATCATGGCACCTTCTTTGGTATCGAATTTTTTTAATGTTACAAATTTCGACTGCTCTCTTTTTATCAATTGAATAGGATAATTGGTTGTGTCGGTCGCCTTTTTTGAATAGATTCGGTCGAAGTAACCTTCTTTCTGGATTCGCAACACGCAACGATTTCCAATGAGTGTGTCGACGTCGAGAGAGAAAAGTCCGGTTGAGTCCGTTTTGATTTTTTTGTTTCCAGAGATTATGGTGACATCAGTAAGGTTGTTCCCATCCATGTCACATATCTTGTTACTTACCAAGGTTGTCTCTTTTGATGAGTCTTTAGCCCTATCTTTAGTTGTGTCTACACAAGCACTTGCTATTAGCGCAAGTAATGTTACAGAGATAATTTTGAAATTACATTTTTGCATAAGCGTGGTGTTTTAAAGCCGTTCTATCTTACATTTATGATCTTTCGTTTTCTCATCGTAGTTGATGCCGACGAAGAGAAGGTCGCCTTTGTAGTTGTTCAATGCTTGACAATAGTTTTTGTCCTTGATTTGCTGCAAGGCACTTTCTGCACTCTTGTTGTGTTTCAGTTCGATCACCATGGCTGGGATGTTGGGCAGGTATGGGATCAATACTAGGTCTGCATAGCCTTTGCCCGTAGGCAACTCCTTGAAGATCGTGTAGCGGGTGTTGGCGTAGAAATAAGCCAGACAGATGGCACTCTGAAAGCAATGCTCGTCGTTGTAGGTGAGTGGGTTGGTCACCTCGGTGTGGGCAGCGTCGAGTGCATGAGCCACGGCCTCCTCGTTGCCTTGGATAGTATCGTCGAGGAGCTTTTTGGAGGCGTTGATGATGGAAAACAACTTGGCATAATTGTCGTCAAATTTTACCGCCTTAACCCATTCTTGTCTTACTTCCTCGTTTGGAATACAACAGGTCATGGTGTCCTCATCGTAGGAGAGGTAACCTAAATGTATCAGGTAGGTGAAAACATCATCTTTTCCCCTGAAATTAAGTGTGTTGGTATAGGAGGTCACATCCAGTTCGACATTCTTTCCAGCCAGCATGCTGACCACATCGTCCCTTATGCCATTGAAATTTAGCTGTATGTAGTCTGACACCGCCTCGAACGAACCTGTAGTACTCCAATTGTTCCTACATTTCTTGTCCAGCATGGCGCAGACAATAGAGTGTGAGTTGTGTATTCGCAGGTCATTCAGTTTATAACCGTTGTACCAGCGTGCACATTCATCCTTGTCCATGTCGTATTTTTCACACAGCGCCTTCACTTCATCCTCTGTAAATCCTATGATCCCTGCGAACTGGCGTGGACGTATCATCGTGTATTCCATAAACTCATTGAGCTTAGATTGCACCTTGTCCCTGACGATTGGAATGATGCCCGTGATGTAGGCGAGGGCGATGGCGGGACGGATGGTCGTGCCTTTGAACAATCCGTTCAAAAAGCTTAGATAGTTGTCGAATAACGAGTTCGGAACCCGTTCCCGTACCAAGATATCATATTCATCAATAATGATTACAAATTTTTCCCCTGTTTCCGCATATACCCGGAGAATACATTGGTCTATACTGTTGTCCTGCTCCGAAAAAGCGATGTCCTTGAACTGTATCTTAAATTCATCCGCGACACGCTTGTCAATTTGACTTATTAGTTGCGCCTCCTCGTTTTTTTTCTTGGAATTTTGGTATAACTCGTTCAAATCCAACTTGATGACGTTGAATTTGTTCAGGTACTTGTCAAAACTAGACACTTGTCCGAGGTTCATCCGGCTGAATACATCTTTTGTGTCGCAACCTTTTGAATAATAGGCCGATATCATGTTGCCCACCATGCTCTTGCCGAAACGTCGGGGACGAGAGATGCAGACAAAATCCTCCTTGGTACTGACCAGTTTGTTCAGTTCCTCTATCACCAAGGGAATGCGTCCGCATTCGGATTCAGATATAAGCCCATATTGTATCCTTTTATTAGCCTTACAAAGATAAAATTTTTTCGAAATAATTACGAATGAGTCATAGTGCTTCCCATTTTTTTACAACAGATTAACATGAAAACATTTTATTCCGTGTCGCCCTTTCAGGGCTCTGTCCTCACTCGTCATCATTTCCACACAGGGGCTTACGCCACCTGCCTATGATATGTCGTCCCTTCGGGACTGGCGACAGTACTATAGTTACGGGTAGAACGTTTTTGTTTTATGTGTCAGATTGAACTGTCATTTTTTTAACCATTTATATCCATTGATGCTATATACTCCTTGTGAAAGTGTCACGTTGCGTATCTCATCCTTGTCCATTGAGATAGTCTGCACGATACGGCCGTTCATGTCATAAATTGTCACTACTTGATTCTTGAGAGAGTGGAGCGTGATGTGTCCCTCCTCTTCATAGATAAGTAGGGCTACTTCTTGTTCCTCCTTGTAGGAGAAGATGATCTCGTCGCTGTTTGTCGTTTGTTCATACCCCTTCGACTCTATCCATCTTTGATAGCTGCCATCCGATTCGTCAGTGATAGGTGCGTAGTTGTATTTTTTAGAATCAAAGCAGAAGGCAAACTGACATGCATCTAACTTTTCCCAGTTGCCGATGCCCGCAATTCCGTTAGCAGTTGGTGAGGCACTGAAATTGGTCAGTGCTTTCGAGCTGTTGTTCCTTGGTTGGAAGTAGAAATAACCGTCATTCGTGTTGGAAGAACTGATTTTCCACTGTTGGTCTTCACGTCCGGTGGAGTCGGAGAGGAAGACACCATCACTACCTGCCGTCAGAGCTTCTCCTTGCGCAGTGGTTAGAATGGCGTAGTTGCCGGTTGTGGTGACACGGAAGGAGAGATTGATCTCGTCGTTATCTTCTGTCAATAGAATCTTCCCATCTTTGTTTGAAAGGATCTTGTTGGCATTTTTAGAGAGGAGCAGATAACTTTTTCCTTCTTCAAAATGATCTACTCTTCTATACCTGTTGATTTTATCGAAGATGGAGAGGTCCCATTCAGAATAGAAGTGGATGATTGGGTAGCCGGTTCGCATATCAATAGGTAGCCAGATATGCCATGACTCGCCTACGTTAGCGTCGCTGAAGTAGTCGCCGCCTTTCCAACGGTCTCCCATAAAGATGTAGGCATCATATTTATTAGGTACTTTAAAGACGTAGTTGCTTTGTGAATGGTAACTCTTGTTGTAATCCTTGTCCACGCATGGATTGCCTTTGTCATTCCATCCACTGAGTGGCAACTGAGAGTAGGAGGAGTGAGCAGGATTAGGGTCCCAGCCTGTGCAACCTGATGTGATAGCCACGAAGCGTTTGTGGTATTTGAAGATGGCTGGTGCCTCATACTGTTTCTGAACAAATATTCGTTCCCATGTGTTGGATAGATCCAGATAATCTTTTGTCAGCAGAGTGCCGTGCATGGTCATGTTCTCTTCGGCCGAACCGAAGTGATAGCCAGCGTTGTAATCAGGGTCGAATAGGAGTGTCTGGTCGCGAGAACCAGAAGGTTGCTCATCACCCCTTGGACGCATGGTTTTAAGGAACGTGTAAGGTCCAGTGATTTTATCGCTGTATAGAATAGCCACACGAGAGGCGGCATAACCCGAACCGTTTTCCCAATGCACCCACATGACATATTTGCCTGTGTTGGGACAGTACATCACCTTCGGACGTTCCAAGGTGCGTCCGTAGTTCATGTCTTGGTAGTCGTTGCGTAGCGCAGCTTCCGGACATTTATAAGCCATTCCCTCCAACTTCCAGTTGTATAAGTCTTTTGAAGTATAGCAGACGATGCCGTTGCTTCTGACGGGAGAGGGACGATAGTTCTCGCCAAACCAGTAGTAGGTGCCGTTTTCATAGATGACACAACCACCATGAGCATTGATGTGATTGCCGGCTTCGTCATACCAGTTCATACCTAAACGAAGAGCAGAGCTACCTATATGAAAGGATTTGTAAGGCTGTTCAGGTTCGCCATCCACACGAATCAGGTGCCAGTAATGTTTTCCATCCGTACCATCCTTATCGCTATATACCCCTTTCCCATCGCTTGTGCCATCCGTTCCCAAGTATTTACTGTTGGAAGCAAACTGAAAGCGAACATATAGGTCCTCGTTGGGAGCATAATCGATTTTGAAGCGAGCCGTGTTGTTGGAGGATGAGTTGGCAAGGTTGACGTTATATTCGCCAGAGGCGTTCAGATAGGTGTTGGAAGCCACATTTTTAATGGCGTATGTATTGTTGCCTGCCGCTTCGAACACAAACTGTTGAGCCGTGTTGAATTTTCGGTTTTTGATTTGAATGTTGTTGTTTTCGTTGGATAAATAGCGGTTGCTGGCATGCATGATGTAGTATTTCTCACCGGTGACAAAAGCAGGGTTGCGTTGGTTGTTGTAGTTGGTGAGAGCCGTGTTTAATGTTTGGGTAGCGGTGATGATTTCTTGCTGAGAAGAGGCGTTTTGTAGAGTGATATCAGCATCATCTATGGCATCTTGCAGTTTTTTGCGTGTGGCGCTGGAGAACTGACCTTCCTTGTCTCCCTCTATGGTTGAGGCTAGTCTGTTTTCAGCCTTGGCAATGATGGTTTGCAATCCATCGGTGACTAACTGAGAGCCGTTTGCCTCGCGAAGATACCAGTAGTGAAGGGTCTCTTTGCCGTTCTTGTCGGAATAGACACTACTGCCAGGAGCCGTACCATCCGTACCCAAGTACAGATTATTGTCCGCGCATTTGAATTTGACGAAGTCGCCGCCGCTGCTCTCTACTGAGAATTTAGCCACGTTACCCGTGGAGGAGGTGAATTCAGTGTTCCATGTCTCCTTTTTGGCAATATTGGTACCCGTTTTTTTGTTCTTAATCAGATAGTAATTGCCCGATTGCACAAATTGAAAAGTTTGGCTTTCAGAAGCGTCGAATGTATGAAGATTGGGGGTTCCATCCACAGATGAGAGTGCCATACCGCTGGAATGGAAGATATAATAGGACGTTTGAGTGCTTACAGCATATAAGCATGTTGTGAGTGCAGTGAGAAAAAGGAATAAAATAGTTCTTTTGTTCATCATGATATTTTGTTTATGTTTACGTGTATATGGTCTTTTCAAGCGACTAATTTACAAATAAATATAAAAACAGGAAGATTAAGAGACTGAAAAAAAACAACTTTTTATTGAAATTTTCAATGAAACATTTTTAAAGATGACTTATTTTGATTAATTTGCATGGATTTTCAGATGGAACCACTGAGAATTATAGTGTTATATATACCGTGAAAGGACAAATATTACATATAAATATTAACAGAACGAATATTATTAGAGATGAAAAAGGTATTTTTATTTTTGGCGGTGTTTTGTGCAGGATTGTTTGTCTGGGCTGAAACCCAAATTAATTTTCACTTGTCGTTTGGATGGGTTGAGACAGTGAACATATCTGAGATTGACACCATTCGATTTGTTGGGAAAGAAGTAAGAACGGAGGGAGAATACGTTAAGAATTTTTCGCGAGATATATTGGATAGCATTACATTTACATTGGCAGATCCTATTATGGTGGAGGATGAAGACGGGACGGATAATGACTCAAATTGAGGAAGATACCGTTATGATTCAATGTTGTCGCTTCGGATGAGTGGTGACAAGAGGGCGCATGAGACAACGAAAAAAAGTGAATGTAATTTTTTTTGAAAAAACAAAGTGAAAAATTTCGTTTTGCTAAAAAGAAATTTAACTTTGCTAAACACAAAACAAAAAAAATGTTAATTTGCTTTTTAGAAAACAGCAAAGAATCTTTTTAACGTTGAAATATAAGTTAAATTTTATTATAGAGAATTTATGGAAAGATTGTTTTTATGTGTTCTATTAGCTTCGGTGTTAGCTTTGGGATTCGCCTATTTCTTCTATCGATGGATGAAGAAAGAGGATGAAGGTTCGGACTTAATGAAACAGATCGCACAGTATGTAAGAGAAGGTGCGATGGCGTATTTGAAACAGCAATACAAGGTGGTGATTATTGTGTTTGTGGTATTGGCTGTGTTGTTTACGATTATGGCTTATTGTGGATTACAGAACAATTGGGTTCCATTTGCGTTCCTGACAGGAGGTCTCTTTTCAGGATTGGCAGGATTCTTTGGAATGAAGACGGCAACCTATGCATCCGCGCGTACAGCCAATGCAGCCAAGAACTCGTTGAATAGTGGTTTGAAGGTGGCATTCCGTTCTGGAGCAGTGATGGGATTGACGGTTGTAGGCCTTGCTTTGTTGGATGTGTCTGTTTGGTTTTTGATTTTGGATCACTTCGTTGAGCCTGATCATCATTTGATAACGATAACGACTACCATGTTGACGTTTGGAATGGGTGCTTCTACACAAGCTCTTTTCGCACGTGTGGGTGGTGGTATCTATACAAAGGCTGCTGATGTAGGAGCTGATTTGGTTGGTAAGACAGAGTACAATATCCCAGAGGATGATCCTCGTAATCCAGCTACTATTGCAGATAACGTAGGAGACAATGTGGGTGATGTGGCAGGTATGGGTGCCGACCTTTACGAGTCGTATGCAGGTTCTATCCTGGCTACTATGGCGTTGGGTGCTTCTGCATTTGCTGCTATGGGCGACTTGCAATTGAAAGCTGTTTTGGCTCCATCTTTGATTGCTGCAATCGGTGTGTTGTTGTCATTGTTGGGTATCTTCTTAGTAAAGACGAAAGAGGATGCTGGAATGAAAGAGCTATTGGCTGCACTTAGTCGTGGAACCAATACGGCAGCTGTGTTGATTGCTGTAGCTACATTTGGTGTGTTTGCTTTTCTGTTTGGTACGGAAGATAGTCGCTGGTGGCACGTCTCCCTCTCTGTGGTTGTGGGCTTGACCGCTGGTGTCATTATTGGTAAGGCAACAGAGTATTATACTTCACAAAGTTATCGTCCGACACAAAAAGTGTCTGAAAGTTCACAGACAGGTCCTGCTACAGTTATTATTTCAGGTTTGGGATTAGGTATGTTATCAACTGCCATTCCTGTTGTGACTGTCGGTGTGGCTATCGTCTTATCCTACCTTTGTGCGAATGGATTCTCATTAGAGTTCAACGCAGATAATCTTTCCATGGGATTGTACGGAATTGGTATCGCCGCAGTGGGTATGTTGTCTACTTTGGGTATTACCTTGGCAACGGATGCATACGGACCTATCGCTGATAATGCAGGTGGTAACGCCGAGATGAGTGGATTGGACCCTGAGGTGCGCAGACGTACAGATGCGTTGGATGCTTTGGGTAACACAACAGCTGCTACAGGTAAAGGTTTCGCTATCGGTTCTGCAGCTTTAACAGCTTTGGCTCTCTTGGCATCTTACGTTGAAGAGATTAAGATCGCATTGATTCGTATGGGTGAGCAATTGCCAAACGGATTGGATGCCGCTCAGGCTACATTGGTTGACTTTATGAATGCATACAATGTGAACCTGATGAACCCTATCGTATTGGTGGGTGTATTCATCGGTGCTATGATGGCATTTGTCTTCTGTGGATTGACCATGAATGCAGTAGGTCGTGCAGCACAGAAGATGGTGGAAGAGGTTCGTCGCCAATTCCAAACCATCAAAGGTATCTTGGAAGGAGAGGCTAAACCAGATTATGCACGTTGCGTGGAGATCTCTACAAAGGGTGCACAACACGAAATGTTGTTGCCATCTATCTTGGCCATCTTGGTTCCGATCTTAACAGGTTTGTTCTTAGGCGTTGGTGGTGTGCTCGGTCTGCTTATCGGTGGTTTGAGTACCGGCTTCGTATTAGCTGTCTTTATGGCAAATGCAGGAGGAGCTTGGGATAACGCTAAGAAATATGTAGAGGAAGGAAACTTCGGCGGTAAAGGTTCTGAATGTCATAAAGCAACAGTGGTGGGTGATACCGTTGGTGACCCATTCAAGGATACATCTGGTCCATCTTTGAACATCTTGATCAAACTGATGAGTATGGTCTCTATCGTGATGGCTGGTCTGACTGTTACTTTCCATATATTGTAGAAGAGTTCATGCCATCAGAAAATGATGACAATGGACATTTTCAAAATGTGGAAAATTAGTTTAGAAAAAGTGTTTCTCATATTTAATTTTGTTCTATTTTTGCAAATGGAAAATGAGTTATCATGAGGAAAGAAAAGACAAATAATTAATATAAAAAAACCAATGCGACCTTGGCTCGCGTTGGTTTTTTTTTGAATAAAGAAATAAACTTATGGCTAATCGGAGTTTAGTATCCATTACGGATTATTCGAGAGATAAAATATTACAAATCCTCGATAAAGCTGCAGCTTTTGAAAAGAATCCTAATCAACAGATTCTGAATGGAAAGGTGGTCGCAACACTTTTCTTTGAACCATCCACACGTACGCGATTGAGTTTTGAAACGGCAGTGAACCGCTTGGGCGGTCGTATCATTGGTTTCTCGGATGCATCAACAACAAGTGGAACCAAAGGTGAAACATTGAAAGACACGATTATCATGGTAAGCAATTACGCTGATTTGATCGTGATGAGAAACCCAATTGAAGGTGCTGCCCGTTATGCATCGGAAGTGTCGAGTGTCCCTGTTGTTAATGCAGGTGATGGAGCTAACCAACATCCTACACAGACCATGTTGGACCTCTATTCCATCAAAAAGACACAAGGCAGATTGGAAAATTTGAAAATCTGCATGGTAGGTGATTTGAAGTATGGTAGAACCGTTCATTCACTGATACAGGCAATGTCTCATTTCAATCCGACTTTTTCGTTTATCGCTCCTAAGGAGTTGGAACTACCCGAGGAGTACAAGTTGTTTTGCAAGGAACACAATATTCCGTTTGAAGAACATACTGAATTGAACGAGGCAAACATAGCTGATGCTGATATCCTTTACATGACTCGCGTGCAGAAAGAACGCTTCACCGACCTGTTTGAATACGAGAAGGTGAGAAATGTATATACGTTACGTAACAAATTGTTGGAAAATACCAAACCGAATCTTCGTATTCTCCATCCTCTTCCTCGTGTTAACGAGATTGATTATGATGTGGATAATAATGAGAAAGCATATTATTTCCAACAAGCTAAGAACGGTGTTTATGCCCGTCAGGCTGTGATATGTGATTTGTTAGGTCTCTAACTCACCCGTTAAATTAAAATTGTACAGTGATGGAAAAAGAATTGAAAGTAGCTGCCCTACGTAATGGCACAGTGATTGATCATATACCTTCAGAGAAATTGTTTCAGGTTATCACCATCTTGGGGTTGGATGGCGTGACAAATCAGGTGACGTTTGGTTATAACCTTGAAAGTAAGAAATTAGGTAAGAAGGCAATCATAAAAGTATCTGACAAATATTTGAGTCAGGATGAAGTGAACAAAATAGCCATCTTGGCTCCAATGGCTAAGATTAATATCATCAAGGAGTATGAAGTGGCTGAGAAGATGCAGTTGCAGTTGCCTGATGAGATTATCGGTGTTATCAAATGTAAAAATCCTAAATGTATCACCAACAACGAGCCTATGAGCACGAAATTCCGTGCAATAGACAAGACAAAAGGATTGTTTAAATGTCATTATTGCGAGCGAATCGTTGAGGGTGAAAATGTTGTTATCATCTAATTATGAAAATCTCCTTTAAACCGGGCACTATGATCTATCCGCTTCCTGCGGCTATGATTTCTTGTGGCAAGTCGGAAGAGGAATATAATATCTTTACAGTGGCATGGATCGGAACCATCTGTTCGGATCCAGCCATGTGTTACATTTCCGTTCGTCCTAGTCGCCATTCATACGATATCATCAAACGTAATGGCGAATTTGTCATCAACCTTACGAATGAGAAACTTGCTTATGCCACCGATTGGTGTGGCGTTCGCTCTGGTAGGGACTATAACAAGTTCAAGGAGATGAAATTGACACCGATGAAGACGCAGGTGATAGACTCGGTTCTTATTGAAGAGTCGCCTCTCTCGATTGAGTGCAAGGTAAAACAGATTATTCCGTTAGGGTCGCATGATATGTTTATCGCCGAGGTGGTCAATGTCTTGGCAGATGAGCAATATATGGAGAAGGAGACAGGTGCATTTAAACTGTCAGACGCACAATTGATGGCCTACAGCCATGGTGCTTACTATAAGATGGGAGAGAAGATTGGTAAGTTTGGATGGTCTGTTCAGAAGAAGAAATAAGGGGTTAAAACAGCATGTGTTGCCTCAAATAATTTTCACCTCATATTTTGATAACGAATTGTTCCCTCGAATCTTGGCGGTGAGATTCTTTTCTTGAAAGATTTCCTTGTTTTGTCCTGCATATCCCCATACGAAATTCACTTGTGTGGGATTTACCTCTAAGGTGATTTCCTGATTTCTTTTCTCTTTTAATGTTTGGTTGAGGATATCTGCCCATATTTCTGTCATCATCAGTTCCTTGAAGGATTTGTGGTAGGGGCCTGCAATCAACGATCGCTCATGGGTCAACTCTTCTGATGCATGCAATCCTACGCGTAGGATGGTGACTCCTGCCGTTTCGAATCGCAGGTAGAAATCTTTTGCCCAACTTACGGCAGTGGGGAGGTCAAGTGGTTGGTATCGACCTAACTCATACAACTTGGCTAGTTGTGTGCCTTTGATGACAAGGGTGGGGTAGATACGTGTGTTGTCTGCTCCTAAAGTGATGATGTCCTCTACGGTCTGTCTCGATCGCTCGTAGGTGTCGTGGGGTAGTCCGATCATCATCTGCAACCCAAGATGGAATCCAGCTGTTAGAATCTGATTTGAGGCCTTCCGAATGGCATCGCTTTTATGTCCCCGACCAGAAGCCAGTAACACATCGTCGTTAGTGGATTGTGCTCCTAATTCGATGGTGGTGACACCATATCGCTTCAATAGCTCTATCACCTTGTCGTTGATGTAATCGGGACGCGTAGAGAGCCGTATGCCGCTGATTTTACCCTCGCATAGGTATTTGTATGCCTCACGCAGATATTTCTCTTGTAGATCGAGCGGAATGCCCGTAAAGGAACCTCCAAAGAAGGCAATCTCCACTTCACGTCCGTCATTCATGGTGTCGAGGTAGGAGTCGACGATGGAGGGTATCTCATCGGGCTGTGGAATCTCCTGCTGACCACTGATTTTAGCTTGATTGCAGAACAGACATTGATGCGGACAAGCCAGTTCGGGAATGAATATGGGAATATTGGAGTGTTTCAAGGTGAGTTTATATTCTGGTGAGGTTGAATCTAAGGAATAGAAAAAAGCCACAAAACGGCAATGGGGTGTCGTTTTGTGGCTTTGTGTATGATCTATTAAGACTTCTTTACGCTGATGTTTACTTTGAAATCGTCAAAGTCTAACTCAGTGGCGTCAGATACTTTATCAACCAAGGTGATGCTCTTAGCCAATACCTGAGAAGAGATGTATGCGTTGAACTCTTCAATAGCGGCATTCACATTGTCTGATTTCTCAATTTCGATAAGGATCTTATCGGTGATTTCGAAACCGCTGGACTTACGTATGTTTTGAATACGGTTGATGAATTCGCGTGCGATACCCTCTTTTTGAAGTTCTGGTGTGATTGTCACATCCAATGCGATGGTGATGTTTCCATTGTTGGCAACCAACCATCCTGGTATATCTTCGGAGATGATCTCTACATCGCTCTTCTCTACAACGATGGTGTTGCCATCGATGTTCATCTCGTAGGTGCCAGTCTTCTCCAATTTTGAGATCTCTTCTTGTGCCAATGCCTGCAATTGAGCAGCCACAGCTTTCATGCTTTTACCGCATTTAGGACCTAACTTTTTGAAGTCTGGTTTGATTCTTTTCACCAAGATACCTGTTGAGTCATCCACGAAGTTGATCTCTTTCACATTCACCTCGTTCATGATCAAATCTTTCACTGCTTCCACATTCTCTTGCTCATGTTCGGCGAGGATTGGAACCATGATTTGCTTCAATGGTTGACGTACCTTGATGTTCTCTTTTTTACGAAGAGACAAGGTCATGGATGAGATGTCTTGTGCCAATTGCATGCGCTCTTCCAGGGTCTTATCGATCAAAGCCTCGTTGTATTTAGGGAAGTCTGCCAAGTGAACAGATTCGCTCTTGTCGCAACCAGAGGCATTATTCAAATCTAAGAACAGTTGATCAGAATAGAAAGGTGAGATAGGAGCCATCAGACGGGCTACTGTATCCAAACAGGTGTAGAGTGTTTGGTATGCAGCCAACTTGTCTTCGGTCAGCGTACCGCCCCAGAAACGTTTACGATTTAGACGAACGTACCAGTTGCTCAAATGATCATTTACGAAGTTGGAGATTGCGCGACCTGCACGAGTAGGTTCGTAGTCGTTGTAGCTCTCGTCCACCTCTTTGATGAGAGAGTTGAGCAATGAGATGATCCAGCGGTCGATCTCAGGTCTCTTCTCCATTGGTACTTGAGGCTGATTGTTGGTGAAGTTATCCACATTTGCATAGAGAGCGAAGAATGAATAGGTGTTGTAGAGGGTACCGAAGAATTTACGGCGTACCTCTTCGATACCTTCTGTGTCGAATTTCAGATTGTCCCAAGGAGATGCGTTGGTGATCATATACCAACGTAATGGGTCGGAACCATATTTCTCGATGGCGCCGAATGGGTCGACTGCGTTGCCCAAGCGTTTGGACATCTTATTACCGTTCTTGTCGAGTACTAAACCATTAGAGATAACAGCCTTGAATGCCACGCTATCCTTAATCATTGTAGAGATAGCATGTAGGGTGAAGAACCATCCACGAGTTTGATCCACACCTTCAGCGATGAAGTCGGCAGGGTAGAACTCACCATTATCCACCACCTCTTTGTTCTCGAAAGGATAGTGTTGTTGAGCGAATGGCATAGCACCAGAGTCAAACCATACGTCGATAAGATCAGCTTCACGTTTCATAGGTTTTCCACTGTCGGAAACCAAGATGATGCTGTCGATGTAAGGACGGTGAAGGTCTATATTCTTAGGGTCGTAGTTTTCTTTTGAGTAGTCGCCCACTTTGAAGTTCTTCCAAGGGTTTTCTTTCATGAAACCAGCTTTGATGGACTTCTCTATCTCTTCGAACAATTCTGCGATGGAACCGATGCATTTTTCTTCTGTTCCTTCTTCATTGCGCCAGATAGGAAGAGGAGTTCCCCAATAGCGTGAACGAGAGAGGTTCCAATCGTTTAGGTTTTCCAACCATTTGCCGAAACGTCCGGTACCCGTTGATTCAGGTTTCCAAAGGATGGTCTTGTTCAGTTCTATCATGCGCTCGCGAGCTTTGGTGGATTTGATGAACCAGCTATCCAATGGGTAGTAGAGTACGGGTTTGTCCGTACGCCAGCAGTGAGGGTAGTTGTGGACATGCTTTTCGATTTTGAAGGCTTGGTTGTTGGCCTTCATATCCATGCAGATGGAGATATCGAGAGTCTCGTCTTTGTCGGTCAGTGTTGGATCGTATGCGTTCTTTACGAAGCGGCCTTCGAATTTCTTGTACGCCTCCACATTGACGTGCGTTTTTACATATTCAGGATCCAAGTCGGACAACAGATAGAATTTACCTGTTAGATCGACAGAAGGACGAAGGTTTCCATATTTATCAACCAATTGAAGAGGAGGTATGTCTGCAGCCTTAGCCACTTTCGCATCGTCGGCACCAAAGGTAGGGGCGATGTGTACGATACCCGTACCGTCTTCGGTTGTGACGTAGTCGCCTGGAATAACGCGGAATGCCTGATCGGCGTTCTCAGGTTTGATCCAGTTGAGTAACTGCTCGTATTTCATGCCGACGAGGTCGGTACCCTTATATTCAGCGATTACTTTGAAAGGAACCAGTTTGTCGCCCTCTTTGTAATCCTCCAATGCCAAGTCGGCAGCTTTTGGATTGAAGTGAGCGTTCACCAAATCTTTAGCGAGCACGTAGGTGGCAGGTTGACCTGTGTAAGGGTTGTAAGATTGAACAGCCACGTAGGTGATGTTTGGTCCCACGCAAAGAGCAGTGTTGGATGATAATGTCCAAGGAGTGGTGGTCCAAGCGATGAAGTAAGGAGTTCCCCACTTTGTCATCTCAGGTTTAGGGTCCAACATCTTGAATTGAGCTACGACAGTGGTGTCTTTCACATCGCGGTAGCAACCGGGTTGGTTCAACTCGTGAGAGCTAAGACCCGTACCAGCAGCAGGCGAGTAAGGCTGAATGGTGTAGCCTTTGTATAGATATCCCTTTTTGTAGAGCTCTTTTAGCAGATACCAAAGGGTTTCAATATATTTGTTGTCATAAGTGATGTATGGGTTTTCAAGGTCTACCCAGTAACCCATTTTCTTTGTTAGGTCGGTCCACTCTTTTGTGAATTTCATCACATTGGTGCGACAAGCGATGTTATAGTCGTCGACAGAGATTTTTTTACCAATGTCTTCCTTGGTGATACCCAATTCTTTCTCGACGCCTAATTCAACAGGTAGTCCGTGCGTATCCCAACCTGCTTTACGCTTCACGTGGAAGCCTTTCATAGTTTTGTAACGGCAGAAAATATCCTTAATGGAACGAGCCATAACGTGGTGAATGCCAGGCATTCCGTTGGCTGAAGGAGGACCTTCGAAGAAGACGAAGGATGGAGCCCCTTCTCTGATTTGGACACTCTTATGAAATAAATCTTTCTCCTCCCATTGTTTCAACACCTCTTTGTTGATATCGGAGAGGTTGAAATTGGAATGTTCTGCGAATTTTTTTGCCATTTTTGTTATTATTGTATTACTATTTTCTATCTCTAAAGGGCAGAGTTATATTACCTTGCCGTTTAAAGATGCAAAATTATCTCAAATCCGTTTAAAAACATAATTGTAAGTGCAAAAAATGTTATGGGTAGGTTTTTAGTGATATTATAGAACCCACCTTAATTGAAAGGAGGTGCAATTTGTTGTTTTTTTATCATGCTGTGTGAAAAATAGAAAGGTTAAGGTCAATTGAAACGAGTGTAAGGTGTTTTTTTTGTAAATAATCGATGTTTCTTGATAAACAATTGCTATGAATTTAATTTTATAAAATTATTTGATGGTTAAATTATAATTATTTACTTTTGAACGGTTTTTATTTGTTGAATATTTTTACTGGTTGACTGCCTTATTTATAACTGCTGAGCAATTCAATTATAAAGACCATTCCTGAAAACGCTTTATAAAAAGTCTGTAAAATGGGTTTCAAATTTGTACAATTATCTCTGTTGTGAACTCCGCCAACATCCCCGACTTTGGACTGGGAGGCAACTACAAACATTCGTACAGGTATGATGACCTTGACCGTCTTATTTCG
>CACZUS010000074.1 GCA_902784425.1 uncultured Bacteroidales bacterium | reverse complement strand
ATAAAAATCTTTCAACCACTGAATAGTTTTCCCTTGCAAGAGGGATGGAGAGAGTGATTTCAATACGGACAAAGTATCCACATGGCAATGAATGGCGTGAGTCATGTCCAAAAATTTAACAATATCCGATTGAGAGAGATAATCATTTCCTGTCACACGTAAGAAGCACCACTTATCCCCTTCCGTATTAGGAATCAAGTTTTGTATTTCAGTATCCAAAAATAAGTTAGACAGCTCTCTGTCATCCGCATACAAGGTATGAGTTCCATTCACGTATGTATGATCCGAAGCGAGGAATATTTTCGTTTCTGCCATATAATCCTTATAGGCAGATGCATGTTTAATAGGGAACAAGCAGAAAGACGAATCATCAACCACGAGATCTCCTTTTCTTGTTTTTTGCTGAGTCAGAGCGCTAATAGATTTCAGAAACAAATGACCTGTTTCATACAACAATCGATCATTCCACTCCTGTTGTGTTTTGATGCTCTCTCTGTTTTCTGTCAGTATAAACGGAGCATGTACGATATAATTCAGTCCGAGATATTCCCGAGTTGGGAAGTAACAATAAAGTGGTTCATCGTGCAGAGAGAGATCCAAACCACCCTCTTCGTCTGCGAACAGTGCACAAGAATCCATCAAGTCCTCATCACCGATTGGTTGTGAAAAAGTATAAAACCAAGCAGATCCTTGAGGAGCAGACAATTGAACGAATCGACAATTCACACCATCACAAGACCATTCATCCAACAGATTTTTTTGAAAAGCAAAAAGCAATTTTTCCTCTTCATAAACCATAATTTTTTTCAAATGGTCGAGAAACAACAATGGATAATGAAGAGTTTGGAATCGTTCTTGTATGATGGGAATGTTATGGTTATGATCTAAGATAGGAAAAAGGAATGCCGTCTCATTCTTTTTTCGATGAGAAGAGACTCTTGTCGACTCAACTGGGACGATATAGTCAACCAAGTCGAACGAGTAATTATCATCTTCAACATGAGGTTTATCCGTATATTTGAAGACAGACTTAAAGCCCACTCCAAATTTTCCTATTTTATTCTCTCCCTTTTTATTGCTTGAGCCAATCGATGTGATGGAATTGATATGACCCAAAGAGCATGAATCATCAACGCCTTCAAGGGTTGGGTCAGAAAGGGAGAATGCGATTTTCCCATTGTGGATATATTCTATTTTGTCAGAGTAGAGATAGACACGCACTTCAGAAGCCTCCGCATCGTCAGAATTTTGCAGAAGTTCGTACACGAAATGAGCATTGTCTGAATATTTATCGATAACAGACTTCCATAAGCCCACTGCTGCAGGGTCTTTTAATTGCTCTGCAAGTACGCGTCTTTTTTTCTGTAATTGGTCGAACCAAGAATGATTAACACCCACTCTATTAACGAATTTCGTGAATAAGATCAGATTCAAATAGCCGCTATATCACGAGCGTTGCAACGCCATGCTGGTGCGGATTCTATTGCAGGGATCACTTGTTGAGCATCAGTGACGACACTCCACATCGACAAATGTTCCTTTCTCATGAAATTTTCTTCCACGACATGGTCCATCATACGAAGCAAGTGATCATAATAATGATTAACGTTTAAAATGATAATAGGTTTATTGAAGAGACCTAACTGTTTCCATGTAATGATTTCCAAAAGTTCCTCCATAGTGCCACAACCGCCCGGAAGAGCAATAGCAGCATCAATATCCTCTGCCATTGTTTTCTTTCTAGTATGCATGGTGTCGGTGACGATTTGACGTGTAACGGAGTCATTTCCCCACCCTTCATCCACCATAAATTGTGGAATCACGCCAACGATGACACCCTTCTTACTCAACACACCTTCAGCCAGTGCGCCCATCAGTCCAACACTTCCAGAGCCAAACTTCGTTTCAACACCAGCCTCAGCCAACAACTCGCCCAAGTGATAGGCTTGTTTTTTATATTCTTCAGCCACCTTTGAACTGGAAGCACAATAAACACAAACTTTCTTAATCATATATCATAAGGGAATAAAGAACCCAATCATATTATCAT
The DNA here is from genome assembly GCA_902784425.1 of uncultured Bacteroidales bacterium. Lineage (GTDB taxonomy): Bacteria > Bacteroidota > Bacteroidia > Bacteroidales > Paludibacteraceae > UBA1181. The sequence goes on along the minus strand of CACZUS010000074.1, from coordinate 11,725 downwards.
TCTTACAAATTTAGCACATTCGACTCAAACAAGCATAAATAATTCACAAAATATTTCCAACTATTAAAAATTTCTTTAATTTTGTCATCGTAAAAATTCTACTGAATATTCAAAGAACATTTACGATTGTTCCATCTAAAAAGAAAAAATTATGAAAGAAGAAAACTTATCCGTAAAGAAGAGAAGAGATCCGCCACAGGTTCACCACACAAAAGAGAGAAGCAGACAACAAAAGTTTGTGAAACCCAAATAGGATTTGTATTTTTGTAAATGCATGAGGAACAGTGTCGACACATCTCAGATGATGTAATAAGCAAGCGACGAGAGAAGAAACTGTAATGACTCACGACGTTTATGGAGAAAGAGAAGAAACTAAAGCAAGAAACGATATTTTCCCTATTATGGAATGCCTTTGACAAAATTGGTTTTCAGGTCATTGCATTTATCATAGGACTAGTCACACTAAGATTGTTAAGTCCAAGAGACTTTGGTTTAATTGGAGCATTGGCTATATTCACAGCCTTATCTAACATATTAGTGGAAAGCGGATTCACATCTGCCATGGTCAGGAGGGAAAACAATACAGACAATGAATACACTGCCATATTGTGTTTCAATGTGTTTTTAAGTCTGTTCTTTTATGTCAACCTCTATTTTTCCGCAGAGTTAATTGCCGAATACTTTAAAATGCCAGAATTGGTCGATTTATCACGATTCATTTTTCTGAGCATACTCTTTAACTCCTTCAGTATTGTTCAATCCATTATTTTGACAAAAGAATTATCATTCAAGAAGTTGTCAACTTCCAATATATGTGCAGCAATTGTATCTGGCGTTGTCACAATCATCTTGATATTAAATGGTTACACATACTGGGCGTTAGCGTGGCAGATTCTGTTACAAGCGGCAATCAAATGCATTATGCTATGGATTTTCAGCAAATGGAGGCCTAAAGCATCGGCGGATTTCTCTATCATCAAAAAGGTTGCAGTTTTTAGTTTTTCACTGATTCTTTCCTCACTGCTTAACACCTTCGTAAGGTACATATACAATCCGATTATAGGAAAGAAATTTGGAGAAGAGCAGTTGGGTTACTATTCAGAAGCTTATAAATTCTATTTTTTACCCAGCAGCATCATCAGCAATACGATCTACGGAGTTGCTTATCCTGTGCTATCCAAACTGAATAACGACGAGAATCGGCAAACCAACTATCTGAGAAAAATGGTTCGAATGGCTGCTTTTGGTATCTTCCCTATTATGTTGGGTGCCATGGCTTGTTTTGACAATCTAACGATAGTCATACTGACAGAAAAATGGAAGAACATCATTCCTTATTTTCAAATCTTAGCCATTGCAGGTATTACCGTACCTTTTCATGCACTCTACTTGGGATTTTTAACGCTAAAAGGATATCCTGTAAGGAACTTCGCGTTGGAACTTATACGTAACATTCTGATTGTCACTCCATTATTCTTCTTCCATAACAATATTATATGGATGTTGTGGAGTTTCTCAATTGCAAACATATTATCCTATTGCGTGGATTTGTTCTTTATCCGTAAAGTTATCAACTATAAGATTATCGAGCAGATAAAAGACATACTTCCCTATGGAGTAATCGCCTTGTTTATGGCAATCATTGTCTATTCAATTAATTACTTGCCGATCAAAAGCATTGGGATAAAAATAATATTGCAAATAAGCATTGGATGCGTATTCTACCTTACAACTTGTCACATAGCAGGATCAGTCATTGTGAAAGAGATTTTCAAGAACATCAAAGCTGTCCTGCTTCCACCAAAATGATAACACGTTCCACTATACGGTCGTTCTCATCTTCTGGGTCATAAGAGACTTTCAAATCGGCACCCAACATTTTTGCAAAACCTTGCCAAAAAGCTGCACGGAAACCACCGCGGAACTGCTTCACCAACGAATAGGAGGTCTTGTTACATTGTCGGTCAACCAAACGAATCATCATCTTACCTTGTGACAACGTCATTCTTTTGAAGATAGGTTTATAGATGGCTACTAGTTCATCTTCTTTCTTCTTCATGTACTCTTTTCTCTCTTTATCTGTTTTCAGTGTTGCCATAACACTGTCACATTCATTCACCAATCCGCCTATAATCTTTGCGTATGGCAATGTTTTCTTCACATCACGAACCGTTCTCCAATAGAACTTCTCTTGCTTTTCATTCTTGAAAACAAGTTTTGGGAAAACATATACAGGTTGCAACCAAATATTAGGTATCGTGTCGCCCGACTCATCTATGTAAGCAGGTACACGACTTCCTACTTCGACATCATTTGACGAATAGACTGCCTGAACAAAGAATAGCGGGATAATATATATAATAAACTTCACTAGTTTCATAATACTTAACATTTACTTAACAAATGATACCCACAAATATAATACAATAAAGTTGTCTATAACTTCAATTTAATATTTTTTAATATGTTTATGATAAAAAAATCCACCATCAGAAGAAGTGCAAAGTCCTTTCTTCGACCTATTTTACTAATGTTCTATATCCTTATTGCCACTCTATCTTATGGACAGCGAAGTGCTGAAAGCATTGCTAAAGGCGAGACGCTTCCTTCTGCAGGAGTCTCTCTGTTTTCACCCTCCATCACAGAGAATAACTGCATAGAAATAAGTCTACATCATGAAAATCTATATTGTACAAAAGAATTGAATAGTGCATACATAGAAAGTCGATTCCCTTTTCATCCACTTCCTATATGTATACAATTTAATTTTGGGGGATATCGTCATTACAGAAGATATACTTTATCCACATCAACCTCCCAAAAATTAAGCAATAGGTTATCTATTGGATGTATTCTGAATTATACATTCTATAACTATACCGGCAAGTCGTCGCCCGAATTTTCCATAGGCACTCATGTTGACTGTTTATGGCAACTGTCGGAACAACATAAATTATACGGTAAAATTTTTCATCAATTTCTAACTAAAGAATCCATCAACACAGAGAAAAATTGGATTTCATTCGGTTATGAATTATGTCTCAACAACATAGAATGGATCACCGAGTTGAATTTATGGGACTATGAAAAACTAAAATATCATATGGGATTTGAATATGAATTCGCCTCCTTTATGATTCGATTGGGCGCCAAAGGTCTCCCGATGACTCCCTCATACGGATTAGGATACGAAAAAAAGCAATGGAAAGGTAGTGTTTCAGCTTCTTGGTTACCTGCCTTGGGTCACTCCTTTTCTATAGACATCTGTTATCATTTAATCTTCAACAAATCATGAAAAAGATAGCATTGTTATCTCTATTTTCTTTCTTATTCTTCCCTTTCGGACATGCGCAAGAGGAGGAGTTTCAATCTCGACTTACTGATTATATGGAAGATCTAATGGAAGAAGAGTCTTCAAAAATTGATTTTGAAGAAGTAATGAGTGAGATGGAATCAAGAATGTCCAACAAAATCAATCTCAACACAGCCGACAAAACTCAACTCTCCGAGTTACCATACTTGACGGAATTTGACATTCAAAACATCATACGTCATCGACAAAGTTTTGGCAATTTCCAAACATTATACGAACTGAAGAATATTCCCAACTTCGATCAAGAAAAAATTTTCCGCATACTTCCTCTAATCACCATAGAACAAGAGCAGCAAAAGAAAAACTGGAGACAAGAGATAGAACGAGGCAAGCACTTCATCTATAATCAATACCAGCAGGTCATTCAGCAGAAGAAAGGATATCTACCTGACAGTCTGGGCAAAAGCAAATATACGGGAATTCCCAGCCGATATTATTTGAAATATCAGTTTCGGACAGTTGAAAAAGTATCTTTCGGTTGGCTGGGAGAAAGGGATGCGGGAGAACCGTTTGGAGTAAGGCGCGACGAAGTATTTGACTTCAAATCTGCACATCTACAAATTGAAAATGTATGGAGATTCAAACGTATAAACATAGGTGATTACAAAGCGAACTTCGGGCAAGGATTGGTAATAGGTACAAGTTGCTTGTTCGGGAAATCAAGCAATACACTCAACACGTTTCAACAACAAGAAGGGCTAAAGAAATACACCTCCAGTAACGAGTGTGGGTTCTTACGAGGTGCAGGAGCAACTCTTGTCACACGCAACCTTGAAGTATCACTTTTTTTCTCGCATAAAAAAACGGATGCGAACCTAAATGACACATACATAACGTCACTGAAAACAGATGGGTTACATCGGACTGTAAGTGAAATCAGCAAAAGAAAAAATGTCACAGAAAGTATCATAGGATGGAACACGACCTTCACGAAGAAGAGTTTGCAAATAGGATGCACGTTCCTTGCCTATCGTTATTCAGACACACTAGCACCCACCGACAAGATGTACAATCACTTCAAACTGAGGGAAACAGACAGGCATTTTAATCTGGGCGTAAATTACAAATACTACTTTCGAAGAATGTCAATCTTTGGAGAGAGTGCAATTGATGCTAATGGCGGATGTGCTTCTCTCAACGCTATAAGCATCATCCCCAATTCAAGAATCGGAATTTTAGTTCTGCAACGATGGTATCAACCTAAATACCAAGCCAATTACTCCAACGCTTTCGGAGAAAACTCCAAAACAGAAAATGAGGAAGGATGGTACTTGGGAGCAAAACTATTGCCCGTCAAAAAAATTGAATTTTCTATCTACTCTGACGTGTTTGTGTTTCCTTGGGCGAAATACAACATCAACTACACCTCTAAAGGAGAAGAATTCATGGTCCACCTACAATACAACACGAACAAAAGGATGAACATGCAACTGAAGTATAAATACAAAGATTACATCGACCAAGGTTATAACAAACAGAACATTAGATACATCAATCATCTCAGGATCAAGCAAATAGAGACACAAACGCTTATTGAAGGCAATCGAGCAAAATCAGTATCAAAAGAGAGTTTCGGATGGGTTATGTCTGAAGATGTACAAATACGAAAAAGGAATATTGGGTTGAATTTTCATTACGCCTATTTCGATGCATCTGAGTACAACAATCGTTTCTATCTATATGAGCGAGACATTCTCAATGCGTTTTCAATGCCGCAATTATATGGGAAAGGTCATAGGATAGACATCAATTTCAAATGGGATTTCAACACGCATGTCCAACTAAACATCAACTATGGCATGTATATATACACAGATGGGCGTACAACAATAGGTAGTTCGAACGAGCAAATAGAAGGGAACAAATCCAGTATGATAAAGGGACTTCTTCGATGGAGATTTCAAAATCATCCACATGAAGCAATACAAGCATCAGAGTCCGCCCTATAATCGGTTGAAAATCAACATGGCAGTCGATAGTATCCATCGGCTGTCAACTCTATTTTCCGTTCATCTTGCATATAGCGCAACACGGTGATTGCATGAGTCTCTTCACAAGTCAAACTTGATATTAAAGTACGATACTCCATAGGTCCAGACTGCAAAAGGGATTGCACCAAATCTCTTATCCTTTCATATTCATGATTAGAGACACCCTCATCCTTTTTAGCCAAACAATAGTCACACATACCACAGTTTGTTGACTTCATCTCTCCAAAATACTGAAGCAACATTCGACTGCGACAATGATCTTCATCCATCACATAAGCAATCACCTTCTCGATACGTTCCTGAAATCTTTCAAGGCGAGTTTCATAGATGTCCCGACCAATCTTCACATATTTATCATCCACCCGACGTCTTGTATAGATGATGTAAGGAGACTTCTTACCTGGAATGTAACTGATAATTCTCAATTTTGAGAGCAAAGACAACTTATGATATAACTCATCTCTCGTTAGACCCAAACGGTTAGACATCATCACCTCGTCTATAAATGCATATTCAGCAAAAAGACCCGTATAGCTTCTCAACAACAGATTAATTATTTCATCCAACTTAGGGTCATAATCTAACGACTGATGATAGAGATCCTCTTTTGTCATCACAAACATCACCTTCGACTGTTGGTTTATCTCGTCCGTTAGTTCGACATAACCAGCCTGTTGCAAAATCTTCAATGCACTGAATGTCTGCAACATCGGCAATCTAAAAACAGTACAAAAGTCCATCAGACTAAAGCTATGCATAAAACCATCGCCCTCTTCCACGCCAATTTCAAAGTAACATGAAAGTTCCCGATATACCTGAACGATAAATTCACGATCAGGGAAATTATCCGACACTCTTTTTTTCAGTTTTGAGATATCCGAATTGTTGTATAGAAGGATGGCATACGCCGTTTTCTCATCACGACCTGCGCGACCCGCCTCTTGGAAATAGGCTTCCAGCGTATCTGGCAAATCGAGATGAATGACCGTACGCACATCAGGTTTGTCGATTCCCATACCGAAGGCATTGGTAGCCACAATAACTCTACATTCGCCTGATTTCCATGCCTCTTGTTTTTTATCTTTTGATTCTTGAGAAAGTCCCGCATGAAAATGATCTGCAGAAAACCCTTCATTACGCAACAGGTCAGCCACCTCTTTTGTTTTTTTACGATTACGAACGTAAACGATGGAGGTGCCCGGCACAGAATTCAAAATGTGCAACATCTGCCCCACCTTATCATCGGTTTTACGAACAACGTATGCGATATTTTTACGAGCAAAACTTTTCTTATAAACAAGATGTTGTCTAAACTTCAACTGATTTTGAATATCCTCCACCACCTCAGGTGTAGCAGTGGCAGTTAAAGCCAAAACAGGAACATCAGGAGGAAGCACAGAACGTATTTCCGCAATTTTCAAATAAGAAGGACGAAAGTCATAGCCCCACTGCGAAATGCAATGAGACTCATCCACGACGAGCATACTGACATTCATACGGCGCACTTTTTCCAAAAAAAGTTCCGTAGCCAATCGTTCTGGTGAAATGTATAAGAATTTATAATCCCCTAAAATGCAATTGTCATAGGCCTGCAGTATCTCATTGTGCGACATACCCGAATAGACGGTTAGCGCACGAATTCCCTTAGTGCGAAGGTTATCCACCTGATCTTTCATCAAAGCAATCAGTGGAGTTACAACTAAACAGGTGCCCTCCTTACATAAGGCAGGCACCTGAAACGTTATGCTTTTACCTCCACCCGTAGGCATCAGTCCAAGGACATCCAACCCTCGATACGCTGCATCGATAATATCTTCCTGTAAAGGTCTAAAGGAGGAATACCCCCAGTATTTCTGTAATACAGAATGATATTTTTCGCTATCACTCATTGCGGTCACTTGCTCTTCTGAATATCTTTAATCACCAATTGGATAGATGAATTACCATTAAAATTGTTTTCTTCAATCGTATAACAAATATCCACCGGATTTAAGGCTTTGATATAATCGTTAAACTCTGATTGTCCAAAAGCGATACCATTCATGATACATTCTGACTTAGAATCTATCAATTCAAGTTTCAAATGTTCCTGATCCTTACCAACCACACGACTAGTACCATAATCAAACGTACGACGAGTGGCGAATACGGGTTTCGCATTTTCCGGTCCAAATGGATTGAACTCTTTAAGCAAACGGAAGAACTTAGGAGTAATCTCCTTAAAATCGATAAAGGCATCAATATCGATTTGTGGCATACATTGCTCTTCGGTTATATTTTCAGAGACATATTTTTCGAATCTGCGTTGAAACTCTTTTAAGTTTTCCTCTTTCAAAGTCAATCCCACGGCATACGTATGACCGCCAAAGTTCTCTAACAAATCACGGCACGACTCTATCGCCTTATAGACATCAAATCCTTGAACCGATCGACCTGAACCAGTTGCGAATCCATTGGAACGCGTCAGAACGATAGTCGGTTTATAATATTTCTCGGTCAAACGAGAAGCAACAATACCTATAACACCCTTATGCCAAGTTGGATTGTATATCACGATAGAAGCGTTATTACCGACTCCTTCAATGGATTCCAGTTCACGATTTGCTTCATCGGTCGTGCTTTTATCCAAATCTTTTCGCTCCTTGTTACATTGATCAATGCAATTACTTTTCTCGTTGGCTTTTGCCAAATCTTTTGAGATTAGCAGTTCCACTGCTTCACTGGCAGACTGCAAACGACCCGATGCATTCAGGCGAGGACCTATTTTGAATACGATATCGCTCATAGTGATCTCCTTACCCGTCAGTCCGCACACGTCAATGATGCTCTTCATGCCCAAACTTGGGTTGGAATTCAACTGTTTGAGTCCATAATATGCCAAAATTCTATTTTCACCATTGACAGGAACAATATCGGAAGCAATACTCACCGCCAACAAATCCAAAAGAGGCATTAGCGTCTTAAATTCAATGCCATTGCTTATAGCAAAAGCTTGCATGAACTTAAATCCAACACCACAACCCGATAAATTAGAATCTGGATAGGTAGAATCAAACCGTTTAGGGTCCAAAACAGCCACAGCATCAGGAAGCACATCCTCTGGAGTGTGATGATCACAAATAATGAAATCTACACCTTTCTCCTTTGCATACGCCACCCTCTCAACAGCCTTAATACCACAGTCCAAAGCAATAATCAGATTGAAATTATTCTCTGCTGCATAATCAATGCCCTTGATGGAAATGCCGTATCCTTCCGTATACCGGTCTGGAATGTAAAAATCGACATTCGCATAATTATTTGTTAAAAACTTGTATACCAGCGCAACTGCTGTTATACCATCCACGTCATAGTCCCCATACACCAATATTTTCTGCTTCTTATCTCGAAGCGCTTGGTTCAGACGGTCTACTGCCTTCATCATATCATTCATCAAGAAAGGATCATGAAGGTCAGACAGTTGGGGACGAAAGAAACTCTTCGCTTGTTCAAAATTAGTTATTCCCCGTTGGACTAACAACTGACACAAAACAGGACTTATGCCTAAATCCTCAGACATTTTCCTCTTTTGTTCTTCTTGTTCGGCCGACAAAGGAATATAATTCCATCTGTTAACCATTATATATTTATTTTTTATTTTTTTTCTTTCCGAAAAAGTGTCTGTACAGCCACCGACACTTGCAATTTGTAAAGATAAAAAAAATATCAATGAACTTCTAAAAAAATTTGCAACTAATTAATATTTTTTTCTAATCGACACATTCTCAACAAAGTAAAAAGCGCTCACAGCACAACACAACGCATTCACTCTCAATACATTAAAAACAGCATCGCACAATCAACAATCATTCGATAATCTTTCCATAAACAAAATTGTAACGGAAAGGGGAACAATGGAAAATAAGACAAAAAAAAAATCGAAATGATACTTTGGCAGAACATTTTTTGTTGTAAATTCGCATTTCATTTTTTGACAGATGAAAAATTAAGATGAAAGAACTATTTATAAAACTCGAAGATACATTCATAAAATTCCTTCGCTGGCGAGAGAACCACATAAGCGAGAAGCATTTCGTCATCTTCTTAAGCTTAATCGTTGGATTTTTCTGTGCGCTAGCTGCTCATATACTGAAATACCTCATCAATGTTCTTCACCTATTGGTAAAGAGTCATTTTGAAGAGGGAAACCTGAACTATTTATATTTGGCAACCCCTATCATAGGAGTGCTTTTAGCTAGTTTATATGTCAAATATTTCGTGAAAGATGACATCAGTCATGGAGTAACGAAGATTATGTTTGCCATATCACAACGAAAAGCGAGAATCAAACGCCACAACATGTGGTCGTCTATCATTGCCAGTTCGCTTACCATCGGATTCGGTGGATCCGTCGGAGCCGAGGCACCAATTGTACTGACAGGTTCGGCCATTGGATCTAACCTTGGACATTTGTTTAGGATGGAGCAAAAGAACCTAATGCTATTAGTCGGATGTGGCGCAGCAGGTGCAGTAGCAGGAATCTTCAAAGCCCCCATCGCAGGTGTTGTCTTCACACTGGAAGTGCTGATGCTCGATTTGACCATGGCATCCATTGTGCCCTTACTGATTTCAGCCTCAACAGCATGTGTTTTCACCTACTTTTTCAGCAACTCTGACTATCTTTTCAGTTTCACGCTGAACGAGCCTCTAAAGATGGAAACCATTCCATATTACGTGGTCTTAGGTATTTTATGCGGATTTGTCTCCCTCTACTTTACACGAGGAATGAACAAGCTAGAAAGCTTTTTCGGAAGCATTAAGAGTTCGACGAACAAACTCATCGTTGGCGGACTCATCCTTAGCGTATTGATTTTCTTTATTCCACCACTATACGGAGAAGGATACGACACCATCATCTATTTGCTCGACGGAAATGTGGAGGCCATCACACAAAACAGTGTGTTTTACAATTTCCGTGGCAATTTTGCTATGATGTCGCTATTCATGTTTCTCATCCTATTCTTTAAGATTTTCGCATCTGCAGCAACCAATGGTAGTGGAGGAACGGGAGGAATCTTCGCACCCAGTCTGTTCATGGGATGTATCACAGGCTATTTCATGGCATTTTTCTTAAACTACTTTCACATTGTAGACCTAACAGAAAAAGACTTTGCTCTGGCGGGTATGGCGGGTTTGATGGCAGGTGTCATGCATGCGCCACTAACAGGTACGTTCCTTATCGCGGAATTGACAGGTGGATATGGCATGTTTCTAAGTTTGATGATCACCTCCACCATCTCCTACATCACCATTTTAGCCTTCGAACCTCATAGTTTGTATGCTATGCGTTTGGCTAAAAAAGGTGAACTGCTCACCCACAATACAGATAAAAACATACTCACCCTACTAAAAACGGAGAACGTCATTGAAACCGATCTTCAGACGTTACGTCCTAACATGTATCTGGGTGACGTCATAAAACTGATTGCGCAATCCAATAGAAACATATTCCCAGTTTTGGACTCTCGCAAAAGGATGGTAGGTCTTATCAGTCTTGACGAGATTCGAAACATTATGTTCCGTCCCGAATTATACAAACGATTCCGAGTGTCCGAGCTAATGATTTCTCCCCCAGCCTTTGTGTCGCTGAATGATTCAATGGAAAAAGTCATGTATCAGTTTGAAAAAACAAAGGCATGGAACCTTCCCGTCTTTGACGAAAACAACAAATATGTAGGCTATGTTTCCAAATCCAAAATATTTAATTCCTATCGTGAATTACTTGTGAAATTCTCTGACGAATAAAGATAGAGACGCAATGCATTGCGTCTCTACCCACGATTCACACCATTTATTTAAACCAATGATTTTATAGAATTCACCATAACGCAATTAATGGAAAATTCCTCAACAAATCTTTATAAAAAAATTCACGATAAGAGGAAAAAAATCACTAACTTTGGGACGACGGAAATTTTTGGGGAAATTGAGACTCAGAATGCAACTATAGGAATATGTCAAAGCGAATGATAGCACCCAGAAAGGATGATCAAAAAGCACTTTTGAGATATCCGAAGGAAGTGAAATTCATGAATGATATTGCCGAGTCGCACGGAACTCTCATCAATCGAATATTTCACCCCAAAAAGATCGTCATCAGAATGTATAATGCCTACAAGATTGAAATTTAGGAGGACAAAATATGAAAGTACTGAAATTTGGAAGTTCAGCATTAGCTTCCGCCAAACAATTTGAAGAAGTTGCCGAACTAATCAGCAAGGTAAACGGTAAAAGGATCGTGGTTCTATCTGCTATGGATGGGACAACAGAAGAGTTGGTTGAAATTGCCGATTATTTATATAAAAAGAATCCTGACGGAGCA
>CACZUS010000073.1 GCA_902784425.1 uncultured Bacteroidales bacterium | reverse complement strand
GCTAAAGGCTGTTTCGTTGATAATTCTAGAACCCTTGTTATACCACTCGTAAGAGTAAGGTGTACCTTCTGGAGTAGGCAAAGCAAACACCTCTCCCTCGCACTTGTTCACCTTATCAGGCTGCATTTCAGGAAGAGGGGCAAATGTAATTTTAACAGAATCATCATACGAACAACCACTGATAGGTTCTGATACAGAGATGTAATAGGTCTGTGCATCTTCGATGGTCTTAGCTTTCGTAGAGACAATATTACTAGCCGCCGTTTCTGTCAGTTTTGTGCCACTTGCACTCTTTATTTCAAAGATAGGAGCCGCATTTTTGATGACCATGTTATGAGGAGTGATTGACTTTTCAACACGCTCCCACAGATTAACAGTTTCACCATAACAAACCTGAATAGGATCAATCGGAGCGAAATCGAAGGTTTTTTCGACGAGAACATCTATCGTATCATAATCACTCAAGCAACCGGTCTCTTTATTAAGGGTCTGTACCAAGTAGTCTGTTTCGCTTGCCACACTAGCCACGAAGTTGTCTGCCGACTTCCATTTCAAAACCTCCATAGGTTTATTAACGGTCACGCCAGCATCCACCGTAAGATTCACCTCATCATTGAGACAATAGTATAAGGTATCTTTTATAATATTTGGTACAGCAGGTTTCTCGCTTACTATAGATTGTACTGGGATTTTTCCCGAACATTTCGTATCAAAAAGAGATACGAAGAATAGGTTATTGTTATGAGATGACAAGTATTCGCCAGGGACATCCGTATTAACAACGGCTAAGTCTCTATTGATTTCCACAGTATCCTTATCGTAGTATTTAATATTGTAGGTAGAGCCATTATGCACGAAGTCGACCACCTTAGCACTAGGGGAAGCCTCACACAAGTGGATGCTATCCACAGAGAGGTCACCTTTGACAGAATCACGCACTGAGATAGTGATGTTCACCCAAGGACCGTGACAACCAACAGAGGTGGTTTGGCGGATACAATAATAGTATTTACCTGGAGCATAAATAGGCATTACAATAGAATCCTGTTTAACCTTGTTCCATTCTAATCGGATAGACTCATACTTGTATGTTGTATCACAATCTTCCGTGAAGTTATTCTTTTCGACAGCAGTCATGGTATATGTTGACTCGGAAGCCTTGACAGGTAAGACTGCATTAGGGTAATCTTTGTCATCACCCGGACAGAACTCCAAGATGAAGTTTTGGTTGGTATAGATATACTTTGTTGTATCACCAATCAGCGGAGTAGAATGGATAGAGTCACCTACTACAACAGTAAATTTGGCAGGTTTACTTACACAACTGTTACTGTCAACACGAACAACGGTGAAATTAAGTGTATTTGCACTATTCGTACTAATCTGAGGGTCAAAGGAGATGGCAATATTTGAGAAATTATCTACCTCAAATCCATTCTCTGGTAAGTCAACATTGGTGCTTAGATCATTTTTCCAGAACCATCGATCATCTTCATTAAAACCAGCGATATATTCATTCAAATCTTTTGTAGGGTTATCGCCTGTACAATATAAAAGGCTATCCCCCTGTATGAATCCAGGAGCAGAGTCATCATAACAAATTATATCTACAAATCCAAGACTTCCTACACCAACACACTCCTCATTCGACATCGGTTGCGCCACATAGTTAAAGCGACGATACGTCTCTCCTGTAGTACATGACAATTCATGTATTTTTGATTGAGTGAGGAGCCTTGATAAAGCAATAGAATCCTGATTTATCGAATACATCAGATTAGCACTCGTGTCTGTCGTAGAACTATTATATTCATAAAACAAGACATTATTTATATCATAACCCGGATTTAACTTGCTAATCCTACTAATTACATCCACATCTTTCAGTTGGTAGCGTTGACAAATCGTAATAGTATCCAACTTTAATGTATCAGGCACAGGTTTAATGCGAACAAAAATCGTATCCATTTCACTCGGACACTGATCTTTATAGAATTCAGCAGCATACTCAAAAGTTCCTGCAGAATCACGAGGAACATTGATAGTATCACCCAAACCAATTTCATTTGCCTCTTTTGTTGTATCATTAACTTGAGTAATCGAATACCATCTAACATCCAAATTAGCAGGAGCAATAGTTCTATCTATTTTAAGTGTGACAGAATCTCCTTTGACAAGTGACTGGCAATATTCTACCTGCATCTTACCCGGTTCCTTGTTTATGATAACAGGTTTCTCATCAATCTTAATATCTATAATCTGCAATTTGAACCTTAGTGTATCACCGAAACAACGATCAAGATAATTTCGTTTATAAACCTCTATTTCGAAAACACCTGGTTGATCGCTTGACACGATTGTATCCTTTGCCAAGTTCCACATATACGGATCTTCCGTCTTTCGATTTCTATTCAGCCATAACTGTTTAAACTTCTGTCCGTCTATATTCGTTATATCTGCATATATATCATAATTATTATGATCCTTGTAGATTGTCATAGGTTTCATAGTTTCCTCAAGGCAGGCATAGACCGTTTCTCCCTCTGTTATCGTATCCCTCTTATAAACGATAATCGGAGCTTCCAAATCCGTCTTAATAAATTTAACGACAATGGTTGTATCACATCTACCATTTTTCCAAGGAGATTTGAAATAGGCATAAGTTGTTACACTATTACTAATAGTATATTCATAAGAATGTGCTTCATCAGTCATCACATCGAAACTTCTCGTAGACTGATAATAATTATTAGTAGTATCTTTCGCCTTAAACAATACTAACAACTTGCTGTAGTCAATCTTCATATTGACAATTGAATCGATGGAATCTGGCGACAACTCAGCCTCGCATTGCATAAACCTACTAAACTTGTTCGAAATAGCAGTATCAGCGGCCGCAGATGAAGTAATAGATGGCAAATGATCCACACTGTTGAGAAGCGCCTCCATTCTAGAACGATTGACGCCATGCTCTTGTGCAAATCTCAACAACTTCTCTCTCTTGGCACGTTCCCAAATACAAGAATCCAATTTAACCAGCGAATCGAGATCAAAGTCATAATAGTTGTACAGAAAATCATAAATCGTTGACGGCGTAATTTTTGTTTGATTACAGAATGGAATCTCTACTGTATCAGGCACACTGATACAATCACTTGATGCATTTATATTAATATTGATAGGCTCTGTCAGACGATTTTTTTGGAACAATCCCTCTGTCGTATGAGAAGTAGAGCCATCTATACCATTACATCCACCATCATCATCACCAGGGCCAGGACCAGGACCAGGGCCAGAACCATCTCCTAAACACTTCAATTTATCAAAATAATCATCTACCCTATCAGACGTTCTAACAGAATCTCTATTGATCCCTTCAAATGTAGATTTCTCTTTAGAATTGACACCCTCGACAGACATTTCAGCACTTTGAACATAATTTGGTTTTGAAACACCATCATAAGTTGTAATTCTATAAACATCATCATCGGCAGGCTTTGTATGTAATGTTAAGGTGATTTTTATCACATCCTTGTTCTTTATCGACGAAGGAATGGTCATCTCTCCAAAATCCAAAGTCACCAGCCTTGATAACATTTTTGAAGGATTTGTTTCAAACAACTCAGCGTTTTTCTGATCTATATACCTTAAATATGCATTAATACCATTAATAGATGATTTGTAAAAATTACTAATGTTTGTAGCATAAGAACTTGAATCTCTATAATTTCGAAGATCTATATTTCCTCTATTCGCTCCATCGGCATTAACATTTAAATATGCTTTGTTCCACCCTGTCGGTGTTGCATCCCTTTCCAAAAAAGAAATTCTGAAATCAGAAATGGAATCAACATATTCAGTAATAGGAATGTTTACATGAACATGAGTCAGTCCATCTTTGTTTTCTCCGACCGTTACAAACATACTGCAAGTATACTCTTTATCGGGTTCTATATCCGATTTATCCACTTCAACAGGCAATGTAGCCTCAGGCACATCTGGCGCACCAAATGCCAACACGGCATTTGTAAAAAAGTGATTTTCATTCTCACCCGATAAGAAAATATTGAATGTTGTATCGGTTGATTTAATATAAGGAGAAGATTTTATAGCCGCCACATTTAAATCAAATGCTCTTGTATATAGATCATTATCCTCAACAAGTTGACAACCTTCATATGAATACGTTACAGAGCTTCTGAATACATTCTTATTTTTCCACTTATCCGATACTTTGTCATGAACCATAGGAACAGCCTCTTCTCTACTCTCCATATATTCATTTACAGTATTGTACATACTTCCAAATCCAGAATATCCAAAGGTTAAATTATCATCAACCATCTTATACCCTCTTTTAAGACGTAAATTGAACTCTAAGTTCTCTCCACTAACTCCCTGGAATCCAGTCTCCGCAAATTTATCAACATCGTAAAACATAATCGTTCTACGTTCTAACATAGGATGAGAATACGCCACAGCAAATGACCATCCCGTTCCATTATTCGATTTCTCAGGAGCAGCTCCCAACTTCACTTTGATATCCGCAACATAAATTCGGTATTTTTGCCCTCCTTTTAAAAGTTTTCTTTTGAACAAATTTTTAAGACATCCCGACATATCTGCATGGTGAGAATAAAAATGAGCGGAGGCAATCTCTTTCGTTTTTCCTGCAGCAACTATTGTATCCTTTATCACATCAGCACCATCTTCTGAAGTGATAATTACTCTTACCGAAGTATTAGGTTGATCATTCAAAGGATTTCCATAAACCCAATTCAACTGTGCATACGGAAATTCTACATCACCACATTCCGGATCCGTAAAAGGCACACAAAAATATGCAAAGTTTACATTGGTAAAATTCGAAGATGTATAACTTCCCGGAACATTCAAGATATTTAATATCGTAGCTTCCTTGTCTGTGTTGGCATTCAAATATTTATCATCCGCCGGATCTGTATTTGTATTTCCTACCCAGATAAAACCTCCATTCACAGTCTCTTCATAAGTAGCATCAACTATATCCCCTGCTGCTTTAACAGTAGCACTAAAAGAAACAGTAAGGAATAGTATCAATGTCGATATAAGATTTCTATTATTCAATACCAAACTCATAACTTAAAAACAAAAATTTACCACAAAAATTCTAAATATACTATAAGCAAAATAACACGTATCAAGTGTAATACACAAATTGAAACATAAACAAAATTTCAAAAACCATGCCAAAAATACAACTTATTTTGTTATGGATTCGTTAAAAATATAGAAAATCAGCCTATTTCACAAGTTTTTTTATTTTATAATTCTGCTTTCTTTTCTTGCTTTTATTAAAATATATCCTGTTTTATGGGTATCTTTCCTCTTTTATTGAAAAGTTTACAGACAATATTGTTGCTCGTCCAACTTATATTTTTTAAATTTTTTTCACATAATCAACAGGATTTAACACTCTTGCTCCCTCCTCACCTCCTTAATTTCATTTGAAAGTATCATCTTTATATGTTACATTTGCAAAGATTAAATGGGAAGGTAGCCCTCATAAATAGATTATCATGAAGATATTATTAGCCACCATCGACCTAGAAAGAACAGGTGGAACAGAAAACTTTACTTACGCCATGGCCACCGCCTTGAAACGACAGGGATATGATGTTGAATACTACTGCTTCGTTTCTGGTGAAATAGCCCGTAAAATCGAGGCTTTGGGCATCCCCTTTATGTCTCATTCGCACTATGACCTGATTATCGCCAACCACCTATACGTGGTCGACCGACTCTGCGGAAAAGGTCCTATCATCCAAACTTGCCACGGTGTAATTCCTCCCATCGAACAGCCTTCTCCCTACGCCGATATCCTCGTGGGTATCTCCGAAGAGATAAAAGATCATGTCGAATCTCTTGGATTCCCAATTTGTCATGTGATACATAACGGCATAGATTGTCAGCGATTTAAGCCTACAAAAGAACTTCACCCACATCTCTCTTCCGTACTCTCTTTATGTCAGGCCGACGAAGCTCACCAAATCATAAAAGAGTGTTGCGAGGAACTGGGCGTTGAATATCATCGTAGCGACAAAACAAAGGATAACAACTGGGACGTGGAATCCCTCGTCAACAACAGTGATATGGTGATCGGTATTGGTCGCTCTATCTACGATGCTATGGCCTGCGGACGAACCATCATCGCATTCGACTACCGCTCCTACAACGGAGCTATGAAAGGTCGTGGCTATCTGACCGCTGAGAATATCTCCGCTTGCCTCTATGACAACTGCAGCGGGAGGAAAAAAAATGTCATCAACAGCAAAGAGGATTTGCTCCAAGCAATGAAGCAATACAATCCTGCCGACGGAGATGACCTCAGACAATTCGCCTTGGAAAATCTAAATGTAGATATCCAAGTGAAAAAATATATTCAACTCTACGAGGATTTCATAAATGTCCAAAAAGAGAGCTTCTGGAACAGATTGGGTTGGCTATTCCGAAGGAAAAGTCACCAATTCTACGTATGGCAGAAACACCTTTTCAGAAGAAAAAAATAGTCACTCATCCATTCAACCATGCAAAAAAGCGTATCTATCATCATACCAACCTACAACGGCGAACATTTATTGAAAGCCTTCCTACCCTCTGTCGCACAGATTGTCGATAAGAGTCACTCCGTATCGGATTATGAAATCATCATCGTGGATGATGCCTCCACCGATACCTCTATCGATTATCTCAAATCAATCTCCATCCCTAAAATGAGATGGTTGCAAAACGCACAAAACAGCGGTTTCTCCATCACCATGAACAGAGGTATTCAAGAGGCTTCCATGGATCTTACCCTGATGCTTAACAACGATATGCTATTGGCGGATGACTTCTTCGAAAAAACAATTCCTTATTTTTCAGACGAAAATCTGTTCGGTGTCTATAGCGAAATACGCGATAGGGAAGGGAAAGTGATGATCGAAGGCAGAAAAATTCCACTCATCAAACATGGGAAATTACATTACCAGAATAGTCCTAATAATGAAGCGGGAAACTCCCTCTACCTTTGCGGAGGTAATGCTCTTGTCGACACAAACAAACTGAAAATGTTGGGTGGATTCAATGAACTCTTCTCCCCGTTTTATTTCGAGGACTTCGACCTTTCTCTACGGGCATGGAGAAAAGGATGGAAATGTCTATACACCAACGAAACCTACTGCAACCACTGCCACTCCACCACCATCAACGCCGAAAACAAAAAAGAATACATCGAAAAGATATTTCTGCGTAACCAATTACTACTCAACTATCTACATAGCGACTCGGCAACATGGCGCAAACTTTCATGTAAATTGTTCTTTAAAAAACTACTTTACTCAGTCATTCGCAGCAACTCTCACAACAAATTCCTCGCCTCTCTGCAAGCTTTCCATGCCATCAAAGAGAAAGCACAACAAAGACGAGAAGAGGAGTATCTGCCCCTCATCCCCACAAAGGAAATCATACGTTCAATCGATTGGTAATCAGTTATTGAGTAGTTCGCGATAAATCTCTACGTAACGTCCTAAGTGCTTCTCGTACGAGAATGACATTGCATAGGTGCGATTAGACTGAGCCTTCTCTTCCGTAAACTCACTTATAGCGCTTTGAATCTTTGAAGCTATATAATCTGGTTCAAAATGTTCAATAAACGTTACATGGTCAGCCCCAATCTCCTGCAAGGAAGTCTGATTGGAAGAGATAACAGGTTTCTCAAAAAACATTGCTTCGATAATAGGCAGACCGAATCCTTCAAACAAGGAAGGGAAAACAAAAGCCGTACAATGGTTGTACAACCACACTTTTTCAGAATGTAGTATCTCACCCATTAAGTGGACATTATCAATATGCTCCTCTTTGATTCGTTTCCTCATCATTTCTGCATAGTCCGTATTATCCTTTCCTGCTAAATAGAAATCATACTGAGGCAGTAATTTCATGGTATCCAACATCACATGAAAGTTTTTCTTAGGCATCAACTGCCCGATGGAGAAGAGGAATGGGCGATCACTCGTTACTGCTGCAGGACGTTTTTCAACATCTGCCGACATAAACTCGACTCCATTATAAAGTACCTCAATCGGCTTTTTTGTTTGGAAATGTTTCTGCACATCGTTTTTGGCAAAATTAGATATGCAGACAATCTTCTTCGCCTGACGAATCTTTGCAGCTATGCGTTGGCTGTATTTTTTAATCTTGGCAGGCTCTTTTTCGTATAGGAAATTGAGGTCATGAATAGTCAGGATGGTGGGAGTCTTCTTCCTTGAAGGTTTAAAGCGACTCAACTGATGAATGGCATGCCAGACATCAAACTTAGGAAGAAGTGAAGGAAACATCGTGTACAACTCCTTAGACTGATGATAAAAGACATCATTTCCGAAGGCACCTATGTATAACTTAGGGACCAACAAATGAACCTCAAAATCAAGGTGTTTGGCATTGGCTTCAAAGTATTTTGCATAATTGTATGCAACTTGACCCAAACCACAATTCAGGTGTTTTAAAACGGATAAGTCTATCAGAACTTTCTTCATCTTCTTTACAAGGAATTAAGCAGCAAGCATTCTCGCTAATTCGTTGCAAATGTACACATTTTTTCGTAGAAATATTTGCGTTTGATTTTATAAAATGGTCCCACCTCTTTTTAATTCCTTCAAAGGGTGGAGATATGGATTTTTATTCGTAAGTTTGTAAAAAAAAGAGATGAAACTAATTATCAATTCTGATTTTAAGTCATACACATCATTTATCGAGTCGATACCCTCTATTTTTGACAAAGAAGGTGAAAGCATATACAAGGCAAGAAATGAAATCAAAACATACACTATCAACGACATTACATTCAACGTTAAATCATACAAAGTTCCCATACTGATTAATCGCATAGCCTATACTTTTTTCCGTCCTACAAAGGCGAAGAGAGCCTACGAATATGCATTGCGTTTGTTGTCGATGGGTATACAAACACCCACTCCAGTAGCCTATATGGAGGAGAAGAAACATGGACTTCTCTCTCACTCCTACTTCATCAGTCTGCACACCCCCATGGAGGGAAATCTTCGACTCTTCGGTCTGCCCGGCCACCCATTTGAAGAGATTAAGGACTTGGCCATTGCCTTTGCAAAATACACGGCCCACCTGCATGAGAAAAAGGTGCTGCATATCGACTATTCTCCAGGAAATATCCTCTATGAAAAGAGAGAGGATGGCTCTTATGAATTCTCGCTTATCGACATCAATCGAATGAAATTCTGCGAGGTGGATATGAAGACGGGATGTAAGAATTTCGCCAGGATGTGGGGAAATGATGATTTTTTTGAAACAATAGCTCGTGCCTACGCGAAAGAGCGCGGATGGGACGAAGAAGAGTGCAAACGACTGGTGTTTGCCTATCGGGATGAAGACCGTCAGCAACGCAAAAAGAAAGAGGCATTTAAGAAAAAATGGAGAGGTTAGGATTTCTTCTTTAGTTCACTGTAATATCGCAGCTGTTTCTCCTGTTTAGACTGATATTTTGCATGTAAAATTGCATATTTAGCATCTTTAGGAAGTAACGTATAGGTTTTATAGCCTATGATTACTTCGTGGACTCTTTTATGCCAATAAATGGAAGGGATATGCTTAAAAATGCGATATTGATAATCTGGAAAATGATAATACTCTGAAGGGGCTATTCCATCCATATCCTCCCAAACCGGCAAGGATTGATTTTCCTGTCGAATGAGATTGATTCGTGGCAAACGGAAAGCCTCAACCTGAGGATTTTGTGCAATAATCGAATGAATATGTTCCAACAAATAAGGAGATGGCAACTCATCTGCATCCAACTGAAAGATATAGTCGGAGGAGGTATTTTTCAATAGATTGTTTTTGAAAGATGCAAAATCATCGTTCAAAGCGAAGATTACCTGATGGTCTACCAACTCAGCAAACTGATCCAAGACAGTGAGCACTTCAGCGGAGACATGGTTTTGATCTTTTTGAACGAGAATCATATCACCCTCTCGTTTATATTGAGAGAGAAGGGTCAGTAACTTACGGAGTTCGTCCGCCTCATTACAAACCGTGATGGCATAGCAAAGCGATGCTGACGAAGATTCGGTAGACACAGAAAGATCCGCCCAACGTTTTTTCAGACCCAAAAACGTTGCCAAGAAATTCATGATTTTTTCTGTCAAATTCATCCGTTCAATATCACCCCCAAAATATAATTATAAACAAATACGGTGGTCAGAACTAACGTTAAAGAGCATATCCGCACGTTTAGGCATCTCTCTCAGCATATAGCGAGTCAGTCGCTCATAATGGGAGATAAAACGGCGCAACTCCTCATCAGACATCACGCGAAGATTCTTCTGTCCTTTCGTTTTGATTCGCAATTTAGACTCTTGCAAGGAACGCCACTCGTAGACCTTGTCAAAAGAGGAGATCTTCAACATAACCAAAATATCGATCTTATCGAATAGGGAATGGTAATTATCCTTCAGTTGACTGTTCACATAACGACGCCAAACGCAGTAAGGGTCTTCATTTTTCTCGAGGTCGTTGATAGGAGAGAGCAACTCTGTCTCCTTTTGTTCAACAGCTCCCATAAACCATCCATCGAAGAGGATGACATTAGGTCGACCTACAAACGTGTCCCATTGAGATTCTGGGAAAGGATCGTCTGTGGCTTTATTGAATCGAGGGATAATGGTTTCCGTTTTCGGTGTTGCTTGCGACAAGGAGTTGATCACCTTTTCGCACAAGCGCACGTTATGAGTACCCGGTACACCCCTTGTGATCAACAGTGGGTGAACATCCTTTGCCAATTGTTCCCGCTCGGCACGCGACAAATAAAAATCGTCGATACTAAGAGAGACAACCCTCATTCCGAATTGTTTTTCCAAAACAACACGGAGTAAATGACTGAAAGTGGTCTTTCCAGCACCCTGCGCACCATTTATACCGATGACCTGTGTTTTCTCCTCCGTATTTAGTCCCGTATGGATAAGATTAGCCAAAGGGAGGTATACGCGAGGTAGATCCTCTATGAGGACCTCGTCTAACATGAGTTCTTTCAAAGCCGCCCTGAAAGAAGTCTCCAAATCTATATCGTGAACTCCGTACATAATCAAAAATTTACCGTGATTTTAAAATCCTCTGTAACAACATTCTTAATTCATCCGTAGGCTCCGCCCCTTTTGTAATAAGGAAATTACCATCCTTATCAATCAAAAAGAACGATGGAATACTTTTAATTTTGTACAATTCTTTCACCTCATCCGAATTGTCTGCTAACATAAACTGCATTTTCCCAGAATAGCGCTGTGACAGTTTCTTTGCCGACTCAGGGAGATCATACATACCTACATTTACAACCAGCAGATCACTCTTGTAATCGTTTTGGAACCGAAGGAGAACATCCAAATCCTTCTGCGTTTGATCTATCACTGAGTTTTCAAAATTCAAATATATATATTTCCCTTTAAAATCCGACAGTTTTTTCTTTTTTCCTTCAATTGTTTTCATCACAAAATTAGGAGCAGGTAATCCAATAATGTTGATTGAAGTATGATTAAGAATATGTGTTAACATGTCTCTATTTTGCTGGGAGGAGATTCCCGCACCTATTTTTTGAAGGAGATCCATCACCTTGAATTGGTCGAATTGACTCTGATTGATTAGGTCGTACAACCACTTGATGGCCACCAACTCCTTTAACGATTGGTCTTTGATTCCGTAACGATTGGAAATCAGCATAAAGTACATCTTTGCATTTCCCTCCTCTATGATACGTTGGAATGACAAATACTGTTCTCTGTCATACTGCGTTTGAGGAATAAAATTGTCGAACAGATTATTGAACACATCCCAGAATGCAGGATTACGCTCATCTGTTCCCAATTCATTCAGACGTAAAATCAAACTGTCTTGGTATACTTGAGAAGAGGAGTTCAACAAAAGGAGAAAACGATACTCCATGTATCGACCTAAAAACTGATCCGCATATAAATCATTGAAGATTTCCTTCATCTGATCAATGGATTTCAAAAGAGAATCCACTGTACCGCCATACATAATATGTTTCATGGAGTAGAAGTCGAACGCATCTTCAAACTCCATCAGTTTATAGTTAAAATCGCCCTGTTTCAATCCTGCTATCTGCACCAAGATATCGGATGGTTTGAAATAGGGATCCAGTTTCTGTGCCAATGTTCGCTCAGCAAATGGAGGTATCGTCACCTCATATTTCTTTCCAGGCTCCAGAAACAAAAAACCATTGTATGTTTCACTAGGAATAAAGACCTGAAGAGGAGAAGCAATATCCACATTGAAAGAAAACGCACCCGAAGTGTCTACCACACACGAATCCAAGGTGCGTTGCATTCCAGCCACCTCATCCATGTAGCAGTTCAATCGAATCGTCTTACCCGCGTATGAAGGTTCCTTGCCAGAAACGGTAGTTTTCTTGGCATTCGCTCCCATTACAAGGGCAGATAACAGAATGAATATAAATAACCTCTTCATCTTTCAGTTTAAAAATACAAATTTAAAAAATAATTTCGATGTTCTTATAATGGTGAGTTCTATAAATTCATCGTTTTATATAAAAATGCATAGAAGAATACAACCTTGCAACACAATCCGGCCAATATTCCTTAATACCTCTCACCCAAAACTCCTTACACTGCTTCGGAATTCCCCAGATTCCACCTTCTCTGTTGTCACTACTAATTAAATATTCTTTCCTAAAATACTTCCGTTTGTCCAGCCATAAGACATCAAACACCATTGTACCCGAAGAATTATACTCCCCATTCTTAAGTATGAATCCAAATGCCAAACGGTTTGCATACCGACGAGGAATCGTATCGCCCGACCTCCACATCATAATAGAATCCTTCGATTCTAACAAGGTATGCCTGGTCATACCCTTAGGGACATAATAGAGCACACACTCTTTTATGTCGTATCCTTTTCCCCAAGGTGTTCCGTCGCGCTTCACAGGTATGAGCGTGTCCTTTTGCTGGAGAGGTAATAAGGTGTCATAGGTCCAAACCGCATACTCCAACTCGGCATTTCTGCCATCATATTCTAATTCTATCACAAAAGATCCATCATATTTTCTCAAAAAACGTTTCCTTCGATCTAATACACATAAATCCTTGGGGTCCATTCCCTCTATTTCCAACCGCAACAAAGCACCATACCTTATTGGACGATTATACGTGAAATTCTTTATCACATTGCCCTTCATGTCCTTCCAAACAGGTTTATTCGTGTTCTGTTGCAACGCCATATTGCGTTTACGCACATCCGCATGAGGGCAATAAGCCACAGCAGATTGTTTTTTCTCCATAAGCCAACGCTTAATCGACAAATAGAGTTCTTCATTCTCCACGTAATAATAACGCGCATCGATTAGATTACACACACCAATATGATAATACCTGCTCTTTAACGAATCGCAATAGAGATACGCACTATCACATTTGATGGAGCCTTCCAAATAATGTGTACGCTTCGGAATAATCACTTTACGGAAGGAACCACGCAAATCTGGCAAAGAATCCACATCCTCACGAATAGTAAGCACAGAGTCTTTCACCTCACCGAATTCACTCCATGTCGGTTCTAGCTTTGGCTCTGGCAAATTTGTTTTTTCATAGACCTCCAATGGCAATTGATACAACGTGTCATACGTGGCGACATAGAAGCGATAGCGACCATTCTTCTCGCAGAATCGCACATTCTCGTCCGCTATACCCTCTATCTTCACAGACTGAATACTCCTTCCCGAAGGAATCGTATCGACACCCACCAACGTGTCACCATCATCCGTGACGCAAGTCAGGCGATAGCTCTCCCTCATCCAACTTGTATCCCGCTTGCGTACATCATAATTGGGGCAATCAACATAACCACTAGGGCAATGGAACCTAGATTTAGGGCAACTGAACTTTTCATCATATGTACATTCCCGTCCCCATAAAGCCTCCATTGTACTATGTGCCACGGCAGAATCCGATAGGAGAATTAATGAATCGCAAGAAGGATGATATTCCGGATATCGCTTACAATGCTTGGGGAAGACAATTTTCGAGTAATGAATGTCTTCCGGAGAACGCTCCGGATATCCTTCCCAAATTCTACTAAAGGAGAGACCTTTCTGGTAATAGCGATCAGGGATGGTCCATACCTGTTCCACCGTTTCAGGGATTTGCAACACTGAATCCACCGCACTTGGCAGCATAAAATAGAACTGGGTCTTATCACGATTGTACAATGTGCCATCCTCCCATCGATAATAGGGATTCTTTGCATTCAGCCGCACCTCTTCCAAGCCAGGAGGCACTTCCGGGAGATATAAGTATTTCAACGAAGAAGGGATACTCAGCTCCCTTGCCGAAATAAGACACAAGCCAAGATGAACAGAATCAACCCCTTCGTCTATCACAATATTCTTAAAGTGCCATAAGGGGGAAATAAAATAATCAAAAGGA
>CACZUS010000072.1 GCA_902784425.1 uncultured Bacteroidales bacterium | reverse complement strand
TGTGAGAAAAGTTGATATCCCTTGGTTTTAAGTTCACAAATGATATAGTGTGTAGGAGAAAAGACAATATCCCTATTGAAGATATCATAAAAAGATTGACGCATGATTAGTCTAAAAGCAATGAGGAAGTTGACCATATCCGTCAGTGGTATGAGGTAGAGGCAAGTTACTATGGGAAAAGATATTTTGTGAACAAATATGGGCCACAAGTGTGGACAACATATATGGAAGATAATAACCCAACTAAAAGATAAAATCATGAAAAAAATTCTAAGTTCATTTATCGTGTTTCTGCTTATTACATTACTTTTATTGTCATGCGAAAAAAATATATTTCATCGCGACACATCATATTATAGCATTGAGATAGATAATAGGACAGAGCAAAATATTTATGCTTTGTGCAGGTATGAAGAATATAAGAAAAGACATAATTGTCTATTAAATGATTCTGTAGTTTACCATATTGTAAACATAGCTGGAGGGGAAAATATACATTTCTTGGAAATGCGTTTCGACCCTGAAAAGTTTTTTTTGTCCACCGACACCATCTCCATCTTCATTCTTTCCAAAGAGGAATATGAGGGAAAGTCATGGTCGCAATTGGTCGATTCAGGTCAGTTTCTGCAAGTCTATCACCTTTCTGGAGATGATATCCGCAGGCTTGGCTCCTGCGTACCATTCCCTCCAACAGCGGAAATGTGCGACATGGTGATGGAACCTGCTTGTCAGGAATAAAATGTTCAAAAATTTAGTCCCCCACTAAAAGTTTGATTTCTTTTTCGATAAGACAGAAGAAATTTGTAACTTTGTGGTTCTAAAATAAGGACAAAAATTTTATAAAATTTTAATCGTATGAGTTTCTTATCAAACAAAAAATTAGTTATCGTTGGTGCCGCAGGTGCTATCGGTTCTACAATGGCTCAATTGGCAGCTGTTAAAGGTTTAACAAACAACATCACTCTTTACGATCCATACTTGAAGGGTCTTGAGGGTGTTTATGAGGAAATGCGTCACTGTGGTTTCGAAGGTGTTAACTTCACTTTCACTGACAATGTTGAAGAGGCTTTGACTGGCGCTTCTTTCATCATCTCTTCTGGTGGTGCTCCTCGTAAAGAAGGTATGACTCGTGAAGACCTTTTGAAGGGTAATGCACAAATCGCTGCTGACTTCGGTGACAACGTAAAGAAATATTGCCCTAAATGCGAGCACATCGTAGTTATCTTCAACCCTGCTGACGTAACTGGTTTGGTAGTTTTGGTTAAATCTGGTTTGAAACCTAACCAAGTAACTACTTTGGCTGGTTTGGATTCTACTCGTCTTCAAAGCGAGTTGGCTAAATACTTCGGTATCCCTCAATACGCAGTTAGCGGTTGCGCTACTCTTGGTGGTCACGGAGAAAAGATGGTTCCTGTTACTTCTGACGTTATGGTTATGGGTAAACCTCTTTCTAAATATAACATCCCTGCTGACAAGTTCGAGGAGATCAAACAAAAGACTATCCAAGGTGGTTCTAACATCATCGCTCTTCGTGGTCGCTCTTCTAACTTGAGCCCTGCATACGTTGCTATCGAAATGATCGAGGCTGCTATGGGTGGTAAGAAGTTCACTTTGCCTGCTGGTTGCTTCGTAAAAGACGGTATGTACGGTTACAAGAACGTATGTATGGCTATGAAGTCAACTATCGACGAGAACGGTGTTTCTTACACTGAGGCTAACCTTTCAGCTGACGAGAAGAAAGCTCTTGACGCTTCTTACGAGCACCTTTGCAAGATGCGTGATGAAGTAATCGGTATGGGCGTTCTCCCTGCAGTTGCTGACTGGAAGAAATACAACGCTAACCTATAATCACGGTTTCGATACAAATCAAAAGCGAGTCCTTAGAGGCTCGCTTTTTTTATTCCTATACAGATTATTTGAGGCAAGTCCTATAAATTCACCATCCAATTATTTGGAGAATTTCACATGAAAAAAAAGCTATTGGTCGAAAAAAATTGGGGAATCAAAAATAAATTTTTACATTTACAAAAACAATTCATTCTAGGAGGGTACAGTTATGATAGGAACATTTTTAGATTGGTTCAGCAACTTAGAACCGGGAATTAAAATATATTGGGCAATAGCAATAGTATCATCCATCGTATTTCTGATACAAACCATTGTATCGCTAATTGGCATTGGGGATTTCGAGACAGACCTTGATGTAGGCGGTGGGGATGGCATGGATTCGAGCGGATTTTCCGATTTGTTATCCATGCGAAACGCCATCAACTTCTTGTTAGGTTTAGGATGGTCGGGCGTCTGTTTCTACGATAGAATATCCAATGGCTTCATCCTTGGACTCGTCTCTATTATATTCGGATTAGCGTTTGTTGCCATATTCATATATGTCTTCAAAAAGATGATGAAACTTGAATCAAATGGAGCCTTTGATATCAACACCGCAATAGGAAAAACTTGCGACGTCTATTTAAGGATCCCTGCCAACAGAGCTGGAACAGGAAAGGTACAAATCAGTTTCAACGGTTCCGTTCAGGAATTAGATGCTGTGACAGATGGAGAGATGATTCCAAGTGGATCAAAAGTAACAGTAGTGGAAATATTGAATAATAAGATTCTTCGAGTAGAAAAAATTTAATAAAATCATATAATAAAAAATTAATTTATGCAACCTACATTTTTATTTTTCATTGGAGTTGCGGTTCTAATCGGTTTAGTAGCCGCCTTGATCAATCGTTATCGCCGGTGTCCATCGGATAAGATTTTGGTAGTATATGGAACATCTGGAGGAAACAAGAGTGCTAAATGTGTACATGGTGGTGGTACGTTCGTATGGCCAATCATCCAAGACTACGCTTACCTATCCTTGACTCCAATTGGTATTGATGCCAATTTGACAAATGCACTTTCTCGACAGAATATCCGTGTGGACGTGCCATGTCGATTTACAGTGGGTATCAGTACAGAGCCAGAAACAATGCTTGCAGCAGCAGAGCGTTTGCTCGGACAAAGCGCACAGCAAATCCAGGAACTAGCAAGAGATATCCTTTTCGGACAATTGCGTTTGGTGATCGCTACAATGAGTATTGAGGAGTTGAACTCAGACCGTGATAAGTTCCTTGAGGCCATCACCGCCAATGTGGAAGTGGAGTTGAAGAAAATCGGTTTGAAATTGATCAACGTAAACGTAACCGATATCAAGGATGAGAGTGGATATATCGAGGCATTAGGACAAGAGGCTGCCGCTAAGGCCATCAACGAAGCTAAGGTTCGTGTGGCAGAACAAGAGAAGATCGGAGAGATTGGTAAGGCAGATGCAGTTCGTGAGACACGTATCCGTACAGCAGAGGCAAATGCAGCAGCAGTGAGAGGTGAAAACGAGGCTAAGGTGAACATTGCACAATCCGATGCAGAACGTCGTGAAGCAGAGGCAGAAGCACAACGTAAAGCAACTGCAGCAGAAAAAGTAGCACAAGCAAAAGCGTTGGAGGAGGCTTATGCAGCCGAGCAGAAAGCAGAGGAGGCACGTGCAGACCGTGAGCGTTCAACACAGACCGCCAACGTCATCGTCGCACAAGAGATTGAAAAGAAACGTTTGGTCATCGCAGCAGAGGCAGAGGCAGAGCAGAAGAGAGTAAATGCAAAAGGTGAGGCCGACGCAATATATGCAAAGATGGAGGCAGAAGCAAAAGGTTTGTACGAAATCCTTACAAAGCAAGCTGATGGTTACGACCGAATGATACAAGCAGCTGGTGGAGATGCCACAAAAGCCTACACATTATTGTTGCTTGAGAAACTCCCTGAATTAGTGAAGACACAAGTTGATGCCATCAAGGGAATTCAAATCGATAAGGTTACTGTTTGGGATAATGGTGGAGGAACTGGAGATGGCAAGACAAGCACAGCCAACTTTTTGTCAGGACTAATGAAGAGCGTTCCCCCATTGTCAGAATTGTTCGACCAAGCAGGAATGAGTCTTCCAGAGTACTTGGCAAAGAAAAAAGAAGAGCCAACTGTTACAGAAACAACGGCTGAAGAAGTAAAAGAAAAAGATAACAAGAAAAAATGATGATCAGCAAGTAATCATCCTGAAGGCGTATCAAAATTTCTGGTACGCCTTTTTTATTGTACTACACAAATCTATCTGATAAACAACAAAATTGCATCCATAGATTGTTTAAACAGTGAATTGACCCCATATAAGCAATCACGATGCCTTAAGTAAAAAGCGAAGGTGCGTCAAAAATAATTTTTGACGCACCCTCTATCGTATCTTCAAACAAAAAATTTCTATTTCATATTGCTTGTAAACAACAACAGACGATTCGCGATATTAGCCTCACTGACACCTCCGTCGAAATCCAACGAAAGCATATTCAATTGAGGATATTTCTGTTTCAATTTCTTCTCTATTCCACGAGCCACAATGTGATTGGCTATACATCCAAATGGCTGCATACTCACCACGTTGTTACATCCATCCTTCATAAATGCAATCACCTCTGCTGGTAACAACCATCCCTCACCAAACTGAGCAGAAAGGCTGATCACATCCTTTGCATACTCACTGATGGTCTTAATATCTTGCTCTGGCTTATAGAACTTAAACTGCGATGCCTCACTCTCCAACTTCTTCATCACCTTACGAATCAAATTGTAAGCCATGTCTATCACCAATGGCGGCACCTTAAATCGCTTCACGAAGTTCTCCTTGTTGAACTTGTAATTGACAAATGCACGGAAGAAGAAATTATGAACCGTAGATGGTATCACCTCCACTCCATGTTCCATCAACCAATCTGGTACGTAACGATGTGCATACGGATTAAACTTCAAGAAGATTTCTCCCGTGATACCCGCTTTCGGATAGACACGATCTTCGTAGATAGGCACCTGATTGAATGCACGTGCTGCCTCTCCGGTTAATTTCAACAATCCTTTCGTATCATTCTTCTCTACCAATGGTTTTGCTTTCTCCAAATAGAGATCTCTTAGCTTACGAGCCTCTCCCTTGTTTTTCTCTCGAACAGCAATTGCATGATAGAAGATAGAGAGCCAATCGCCATACATGGTTGAATAGATAACCAACGGAGCCGCCTTAATCAGATTCAACTTGAATCCTGGCTGATCCTCAATGTTATCCGTTCCTCCAATACCAATCACAGGAACCTGCTCAAAACCAGCATCTACAATCGCCTTTCGAATCAATGGAGGATAGTTGGCCGCACGACACTGTCCTAACTGCGTAACCGCAACAGCCACCTTGTCCAAATCATACTTGCCCGACTGCAATGCCTTAATCAAATCTCCTACAATCAACGTAGCTGGATAGCAAACCTCATTGTTGGAATATTTTAATCCTACATCATTAGACTCTGCATTACTCAATGGTAACGACTCCAAATCATAACCCGCCCACTTGAATGCGGCAGGGAATAATGGAGACAAATATTCTGTGAAGAATGGCGCAAGAATCTTCCTGCGTTCATTATCTCCCACCTCAAATCGTTTCGGTTTCACAAACGGCTTCACCTCTGTCGTCTCTTTCGCATCAAACTTCAAACTCTCTATCAAAGAACGAACACGAAGTTTCATGGATCCTACATTGTTGATATCATCAATCTTCAACAACGTCAACGGCTTGCCATAACGATTCAACAAACTACGAACCTCATCTGTAAAGAAGGCGTCTGGTCCACATCCAAAAGAGGTCGTCTCCACATAATGTACATTCTTACCCTGACGCGCTGCCCACTGAGCAGAATTCAAGATACGATTGACAAATGACCACTGCTTGATGATGAACGCCTCTTTCTCATCACAATTGTTTTTACGCGAAACCTCCTCCGTAATGACATCCACTCCCATCTGTGAAATCATCTCTGATATCTTATGCTGAATAAGTGGATCCGTATGATATGGACGTCCTGCCAATACAATTGTTAAATGATTCTCCTTTTGCGATTTCTCGAACGCTTCCTCATTGATCTTACGAAGGTTCAATCCAAACTCACTGTATGTTATAACCGCCTTCTTATGTGCCTCTTTGACAATCTTCTCAGAGACACCAAACGTCTTCATATAACGTATCAACTGCTTCAACAACAACTTCTCATCCTTAAAGGAAATAACAGGCGAATCAATTGGAATTTCTGAATCAATAGCACTATTTACAACCTCTGGATATCCAATGATAATCGGACAGTTGAAACTATTATGTGCTGCATCATCCTCCACTCTTTCATATACCACACGAGGGAAGAAGATTCTATCTACCCCACTATCCTGTAATTCATATATGTGACTATGAACCAACTTGGCTGGGAAACAGATATTATCCGACATCACAGAGTGAACACCCTTCTCATAATTTCTATAGGTAGATGTAGATGACAACACTACCTGAATGTTACACTCCGTGAAGAATGTGTGCCAGAATGGAAACTCTTCGTACATATTCAACGCACGAGGAATACCCATCTTAAATAATGGTGAGATCAATTTGGATGGTTGTTCCGCCCGGTCGAACAATTCGTGGTACTTGCGTGCACTCATATCAATACCTGGCTTCACATCGCTCTTTCCATTATTGAATATCTTCTCACATTTATTACCTGAATAATAAACACCACCATTCTTGAACAAATACTTGGTGATTTGACAATTATTGTCACATCCCTTACATGAGAGAATCTTAGATTCATACTCTGCTGCATGCAAATATCTTTCTAGTTTGATGGCCTTTTTATTTTGATCATGCATCTTCTTTGCATAAAGAGCACAACCATACGCACCCATCAATTCAGGTACGTTATTGCAATATACTGTTCTACCCGTCAGGTTCTCAAACGCCTTTACAATAGAGTCATTTTTCATGGTTCCTCCTTGTAAAACAATGTTAGGACCCAACTCTTCGTAGTTCTTTATCTTTAAAACCTTAAACAGACAGTTTTTAACTACCGAATAGGCCAATCCAGCGGCAATATCACTCACCTCTGCCCCTTCACGAAGCACTTGCTTCACCTTTGAATTCATGAACACCGTACAACGGGTTCCCAAATCACATGGATTCTGACTCTGACATGCTTGGTATACAAAGTCTGTAATCTCACAACCCAAAGTCTGCGCAAATGTCTCTATGAATGAACCACATCCTGACGAACATGCCTCGTTCAACTCCATACGAGTCAGTGCCCCATTCTCGACAAACATGGCCTTCATATCCTGTCCACCAATATCAAGAACGAATGAGACATCCGGACACATATTCTTAGCCGCTACATAATGCGCCATGGTTTCAATCATACCATAATCGAGCGAATAAGCAGCCTTAATCAAATCCTCTCCATATCCCGTAGAGCATCCTGCCGTGATTTCAAGATCTAACTTCTCCTCTTCACAACGAATCTTCAACTTCTCCAATCCACGACGAACTGCCCCAATCGGATTACCTCCATTATGAGTATAATATTTATAAAGGATATCACCTGTTTCGTTAATTAAAACAATCTTCGTAGTCGTCGAACCAGAATCGATTCCAAGGTAAGTTTTCCCTTTGCATTCATTCAAATTGACAACTGGAATGTGCATCTTCTCTTTCTCCGACTTCCACATCATATATTCCTCTTCATCCTTAAAGATAGGAGGAAGGGTAACGTTGGTTTTGTTCTTATTCGGATTGTTGGTTACCTTTGGCTGAGGCTCGCGATTCAAGATCTCTGTCAACTCCTTCACGTCAACCGGCTCCATATCATTCTTGAAAAGAGCTGTACCCCATGCTGGAATAATGTTCGCATTCTCCAACACTACACAATCTTTTTCAATGTCCAATCCAAAGTAATCAGCAATCGCCTTACGAAGAGAACCGATAAAGGTGAGCGGACCTCCACAGAAAAGTACCTTCGGACGAACCTCACATCCGTGAGACAAGGCGCTGGCAGTCTGCACAGCCACCGCACGGAAGATGGAAGCCGCTATATCTTCTTTCGTAGCATTACGTGCTACTAAGTTCTGAATATCTGTTTTTGAAAAAACTCCACAACGAGAAGCAATCGGATAAACATGCTGAGCATTTTTTGCCAACCCATCCATATCTGTCACCTCAACACCCAAACAGAGAGCCATCTGGTCAATAAAAGCTCCTGTTCCTCCAGCACAGTTTCCATTCATACGAAGGTCGGAAACCTGTCCGTTTTTTAGGTATACAATCTTGGCATCCTCACCTCCAATATCGATGATCGTAGAAATCTCAGGATGAACTTGCTTGGTGAATTCCGTAGCCGCAATCACCTCTTGTACGAATGGTATATTATATCTTTCAGAAACACCTAATCCAACAGAACCTGTTATAGAAAGAGTGAATTTCTCATTTTTTAGCGTAGAGTTTAATTCTTCCAAGAAACCTGTGATGGCACCCTTAACATTCGCCATGTGCCTCTTGTATGAAGAATATATTACCTTTTTTGTTTCGTCGAGTACTACAATCTTTGCAGTTGTAGAACCAATGTCGAGACCGATTTTGAACATATTGTATTTTAAAAAATTATAATCTCTCTAAATAATGTTACTATGTATAAAGCGTGCAAAGTTAACAAAATTTTAGATAACTATTTGATAAAATTTTATTTTGCTGAAAGAAAACCATTGGACATTCAAATCTGATATATGTTTTTTTATAACTTTGCACTATTAAATTCGTTAAACTATGGATGGAAAAATTGGATTCGACAACGACAAGTACTTGAGCATGCAATCGTCTCACATTGCTGAAAGAATTAAAAAATTTGGCAATAAACTCTACCTCGAAATAGGAGGAAAACTTTTTGACGACTACCATGCATCCCGTGTACTACCTGGATTTCACCCCGATTCTAAACTCCAAATGCTTCTTAAGCTCAAGGAGAAAATCGAAATCATCATTGCTATCAATGCTGAAGACATCGAATCTAACAAGATCCGTGCCGACTATGGTATCTCCTACGATGAGGATGTGTTGCGACTGATTGACGCATTTAACGGAGTAGGTCTTTTTGTGGGAAGTGTCTGCTTAACCATGTTCAACAAACAACCATCCGCCGTATTATTCGAAAAAAGATTAAAAGAGTTAG
Organism: uncultured Bacteroidales bacterium; assembly: GCA_902784425.1. Taxonomy (GTDB): domain Bacteria; phylum Bacteroidota; class Bacteroidia; order Bacteroidales; family Paludibacteraceae; genus UBA1181. The sequence continues at coordinate 8,326 of CACZUS010000072.1, read as the reverse complement.
GTATTTCTGTATACCATCACTACCGTATTGATGGATATCCCAATAACGTGGAGTTAATCGTCTCTGATAAAGGATATGGTAAAAACGAATACATCAAAACACAACGTCCTCTCATTGTTGTCACAGCACCAGGACCAGGTAGCGGTAAATTAGCGGTTTGCCTTTCTCAATTGTACCACGAACATAAACGTGGCATCAATGCTGGATATGCCAAATTCGAAACATTCCCTATCTGGAACATTCCATTAAAACACCCTATCAACCTTGCATACGAGGCTGCCACCGCCGATCTGAACGATGTGAACATCATCGACTCCTTCCACTTGGAAGCATACGGCGAAACCACCGTCAACTACAATCGCGACGTAGAAGCATTCTCGGTCTTAAGCGCCACCTTTGAACTTATCTACGGAGAGAGTCCGTATAAAAGTCCAACCGATATGGGTGTCAATATGGCTGGTAACTGCATCATCGACGATGAAGTCTGCAAAGAGGCTTCCAAACATGAGATTATCCGCCGTTACTTCAAGTGCCTATGCGACAAGAAGCGCTATGGCGAAAGCTCCGATAATAAAGAGAAACTGGAGTCACTCATGTATCAAGCACATGTGAAAGTGACCGACTATAAAGTGGTGGAAGCAGCCCGTAAAAAAGAGGAGGCAACCAATGGTCGTCCCGCTGCTGCCATCGAACTACCCGACGGAACCATCGTTACTGGTAAGACAAGTGACTTGCTCGGACCACTGGCTGCCGCTCTCCTAAACGCATTAAAAGCATTGGGTAAGATCGATCAATCTTTCAACTTGGTTTCACGTCTCGCTATCGAACCGATTCAAACTCTGAAAACCGAATACTTAGGTAGCAATAACCCTCGACTCCATACAGACGAGATATTGATTGCCCTCTCCTCATCCGCCGCTCACAATGAATTGGCCGAACGTGCTATGCAGCAATTACCGAAACTAAAAGGTTCTACCGCTCATACCACCGTCTTGGTCTCTTCCATCGATGAGCAAACATTTAAAAAATTAGGTATCACACTCACCTGCGAACCTAAATATGAGGAGGCTCAAAGAAGTTACCATAAACACTAATGTTATGAAAAAAAGACACATTCTTCTATTGGGACTCATCTCACTTCTGCTCTTTTCCTGCAAAAAGAGAGATGTATATCAAGTGGATCCTACACTTGATCCCTATCTGCAACTCTTTCTCCAAGAAGCTAAACAAAGAGGTTTCAACTTCAACGTGGAAGAGGATGGACTTATTCTGAAATTCGCAGACTTGGAAAGTCCCACTATTGGACTATGTACCTATACCGACCCTTTGCTCGTTCAGATAGATCGTACCTATTGGAAAGATGTAACTCAATACAACAACTGTGAAGACCTGCGTCAAAACGTTGTCTTCCACGAACTCGGTCACGGACTGCTCAACCGTAGTCATGACAATCATACCATGAGCAACACCGAATGGAAATCCATTATGTGTGGCGGTGACATCGTTCGTGACCGCAGCTGGCAAGTCAACTTCTCCGGTATGCGCAAGAAATATTATCTCGACGAACTATTCAATACGAGGACTCCAGAACCTGATTTCTTCAAATATGGCGCCACCTTCTCAGGTGATGAAGGAAATCTTGTGGAATCATACGATTTCTCCGAAGATAAATATTTCACAGATGCAGATGGTAACGTCTATGACATCAGTAATAATGCCTATAGCATCACAACAAACAATGAATACAACAACATCGTCTATTTCCATATGAGAAAAAATTTCACCGGCGATTTCTACTACGAGGTCAAAGTGAAAACTAAACTTGCAGGAAATGGTGATTGCGTGGGTGTCATCGCTAGCTACCCTACCTCCGACACAACAGGCGTGGGCAACTATTTCTACATCTCTAAAAACAATAACTACAACGAACTGAGAGCTTATGCAGGCCACATGCAATGCATGCAACCACTTGCCGAAGTAATCCTTCAAAAAGATGTTTGCCAACTAAGCAATCAAACCGAAACGAAACTCGCCATAGAACGTTCTAACAACGAACTATATTTCTATGTCAACGATCAACTTATCTATCGCAACGATTACATGGCTGATCAAAAATACGTTAGCTTCGGATTGGTGACTCCTTCTAAAAATACAGTCACAGTCACCTCCTCTATGTGCTATAGTAAATCCAACGGTTCATTAAGAGCCTCAACCGAAAATGGCCTCTCCACAGTCTTCGCAAAGAGAGGTGGTGCCATTCCTTTTAATATCCCAAATTCAATAAAATAATTACTCTATGAAACTAAAAAATTTGATTCTTATGGGATTATCATCCTCCATCTTATTCGCTTGTAATAACGTCACTAATAACGAAAACGATGAAAATAAACAAGCTCATTTCCTCAGTAGTGATTTTGATACAACAGTAACTATAGGAAATGACTTTTACCAATATACAAATGGGGGCTGGATGAACGCTCACCCTATCCCAGGCGAAAAAAGTCGTCTCAACACCTTCGACGTACTCAATGACGAAAATCTTGAACGTCTAAAAGAGATTGTTGAAACTGCTCAAAACTCTAACGCTCCAATTGGGTCCAACAAACAAAAAATAGGCGACTTCTACGCTCTTGCCATGGACACTGCCAAACGAGACCAAGAGGGAATCTCTCCTATTCAATCTATTTTGGATGATATTAAAAAACAATCATACAACCTACAAGACTCTGCTTTCGCTCAGTATATCGCATACCATCACCTTCACCTTGGTAACCCATTCTTTGCATCTGCTTGTACGCCTGATGCAAAAAATAGCTCGATGAACATCGCTGAACTATGGCAAGAAGGTATCGGTCTCCCTAACCGCGACTACTACTTCGATGAATCCACCAAAGGAAAAGAGATCATCGAAGGATATAAAAATATGATCGCAAAATACTTACAACTATTGGGCGGTGAAAATTGCAAACAAAGAGCTGAAGCTATCTACAACTTCGAAAAAGAATTAGCCTCTCTGATGAACACAAAAGTGGAAAACCGCGATCCTCAGAAGACTTACAACAAAATGAGCTACGATGAACTGAAGACATTCATTCCTGATTTCAATTGGGAGGCTTACTTCTCCTCTTTCCCTGTCAAACCAGCAGAAATCACAATCGGTCAACCGCGTTTCTTTAAGGGTGTCTTCCCTCTTATCAAACAAACGGACATCAATGTGCTGAACGATTATCTCACATTCTGCACCATCAACCACTTGGCCAGCTACCTGTCTCAAGACTATATGTTGACTAAGTTTGAATTCTATAGCAAACAATTGGGAGGCGTCACCGAACTAAAACCTCTTTGGAAACGTTCCCTCGATATGGTACAAGGTCGTTTGGGACAACCATTGGGACAACTTTTTGTGGAGAAACATTTCTCTGAAAATGCTAAAAATAGAATGATTGACCTTATTGAAGAACTTCGCATTGCATTCGGACAACGTATCGATAACCTTAGCTGGATGTCTGATAGCACCAAACAGCAAGCGAAAGATAAATTGTCTGCCATCACTGTTAAAGTGGGCTACCCAGATGTATGGGAAGACTATTCCAACGCTACGGTGGATAAATCACTCAGTTTAGTGGAAAACTACATCAACCTCACCTATTTCCACAGTATGAAAGAGATGCGTGAAGTGGGAAAACCTGTAGATAAAAATAAATGGTATATGACTCCTCAAACAGTCAACGCCTACTACAGTCCACTAAGCAATGAAATCGTTTTTCCAGCAGGTATCCTACAACCACCTTTCTTCTATGCCGAAGGTGACGATGCAGTTAACTATGGCGCCATCGGTGTTGTTATCGGTCATGAGATGACTCACGGCTTTGACGACCAAGGAAGACAATTTGATAAGGATGGTAACCTACACGACTGGTGGACAAGCGCTGATGCAGAACGATTCAAACAAGTTGCCGAAAAAATAAAAAACCGATTCTCTAAAGTGAATGTGATCGATTCTCTCTATTGCAATGGCGATCTTACTTTGGGTGAAAACATTGCCGATCTAGGTGGACTTAACATAGCACATCAAGCTTTCTTAAATACTTTGAAAGAAAATGAACCTGAAAAATTGATCGACGGACAGACCTACGACCAACGCTTCTTATACGCATATTCACGCATCTGGGCTGGTAACTACCGCGATGAATACCTTCGTCAACAAGTCATCACCGACCCACATGCAAACGGGAAATACCGTGTGAACGTTCAAGTACCAATGTTAGACTTCTTCTACTCTGCTTTCGGCATCGCTGAAACAGATTCTATGTATGTAAAACCAGAAGATCGAATCGTTATTTGGTAATCCATATGATTCAACTTCGCAAATGGCAATCATCCGACAAAGAGAGTCTGAAAGCATTGTGCAATACTGTTGACAGGCAATATCTCTCCGACCGTCTGCCGTACCCCTACACCGATTCCGATGCGGAATGGTGGCTGAACATGGTGACGGAGGCAGAGGGCAAGAGCGGACTGTTCCGTGCCGTAACGGTGGGCGGACAGGTGGTGGGTAGCATCTCGGTGGAGCGTAGAGAGGATGTCTATCGCATAGACGGCGAATTGGGCTATATGCTGCTGACGGACCATTGGTCGCAGGGCATCATGACGCAGGCCGTTGCGCAAATCACTCGCCTAGCCTTCGAGTTGCTCGACATCCAACGTGTCACTGCCCATGTCTTCGCCTCCAACATCGCCTCGGCAAGGGTGCTAGAAAAGAATGGTTACGAAAAAGAGGCGACACACGCAGTTCCTATGGGAGGGAAAAGTGTGTGTGTTCCTTGTTGTTGTTTATCTACTGTTGCTTGTCTGTTTCATTGTCCTACTCGTCCGTTTGATTAAAAAAGTTTATCGATTGATAAAAGGGACGGATCGCTCGAAACAAAATCTGATTGAATGTGTGGTGATGGGCGTTTCTTTCTGCCTAATCATCGCTTTCCCGATGGGGATCGTCAGGTTCCCCAATGTGGGGGCACCCATCAAACTGAAGGCGTTTCATGAAGCGGCTGGCGGATGTGGTAACACACTATACTTACGGGAGGATGGCAGTTTTGTGGAACGAGCCGTATGCTTCGGAATCTTTGACAGAAAAGGCACGTATCGCATCTCCCACGACACGATATATTTTTCCAGCGATGATTATCCGTATGATTATGCTGTTATGGATTCTGCAACCATCAGAGTGCATGACAAGGGGTCGGCGGATGATTGTGTGATTTCCTTCCCCTTCTATATAATACGCAAGGATTGACAGTAGAAATCCAGAGAAAGTGTTTTTTGTAGGTGAAATACACCTCTGTTGTCATCCGAGAAGAAGATAGCCCAAACCTATACTCCTACATCGATGGTATCATCGTCAATAAGAATGCGATGGTTCTTCAGATTGGGGGAACTTCTGATCATGTCCATATTCTATGTACCCTTCCTCGCACAATTTCCATGTCCGATTTGGTGGAAGACATCAAGAAGTGCAGTAGTTCATGGATTAAGACCATCAATCCGTATTATTCCAAATTCGCATGGCAGAGTGGGTATGGCATATTTTCGGTCAGTTCCTCTATGGTGGAGAGTGTGAAGATGTACATTATAGACCAAAAGGAACATCATCGCAAGAGAACATTTCAAGAAGAATATGAGGCATTTTTGAAGGCCTATCATATTGAGTATAATCCCGATTATGTGTTTCGGGATTGAATGGGGAATGTTGATTGGTAAAATTATCATATCCCAATTTGTGGAGATGCGAATGAGGACGGGGAGATTGATTTGTCCCAGCCCTTCAGGCTGGTGGAAAATCTACTCCACCTCCTATTCCCAAGGCGTTGCCGTTGGGCTATATCTGTTACAGCCCTTCAGGCTGATGGTGGGAAACGGATTCGCCTTTTACACCCAAGGCGTTGCCATTGGGCTAAATGTGTTACAGCCTTTCAGGCTGAGTGGTGCTGGTAAACGAAGCTTCCCGTGGTGTTTGCTCCCCGAGCCTGAAAGGCTCATACAAATATAGCCTATGGCATCGCCGTAGGTATGGCGTATCCACCAAAAATTGTTCACGAGCCTGAAAGGCTCGCACAGATATTTGTTTGAAAAATTATCATATCCCAATTTGTGGAGGGGCGAATGAGGACGGGGGGATTGATTTGTCCCAGCCATTCAGGCTGGTGGGAAACGGATTCGCCTCCTATACCCAAGGCGTTGCCGTTGGGCTATATCTGTTACAGCCTTTCAGGCGATGAGGTTTTATACACCACTCCCCAACGCATAAGCCTTCCGCAGAGCGTCCGTTGAGGTGATATCCCCCTTCTCCTTCACACCCCGCACCAAAATGCGTCCCGCATCCTCTAAGTGGAAGAAGTTGAGGCAAAGCTGGTATTGTGCGAGAATACTATCGAAGAGCTCGGGAAGCGTAGCGGCACCTACCAGAAGGAGCGCCATCTTTTTGATGTTGAAGGTGTCCCTAATCGGATTGTGACAACGGTCGATAATCGCCTTCAACTGCGCACTTAACCCGTAGAAATAGACGGGTGAGGCGATCACCAGCATATCCGCCTGCTTCATTTTGTTGTAGATATCTATCATCTCGTCTTTCTGCACACAGACGTGCTCTTCGCTCTTGAAACAGGCGTTGCAACCCATGCAGGGCGCCACCTTGTGGTCGTGGACGGAGACTACCTCCACCGTGTGCCGTGGCGACGCACCCCTGATGAATGCCTCTACCAATTGATCTGTATTGCCACCTTTCCGTGGACTTCCTGATAGGATTAGTATGTTCATGACTTTTTTACTTTTTTCTCTTCCGATGACCTGCTCTGACAATGGTTTAAAATTAAAATTTTTACGCTGCTTGATCTATGTGAATTGTATTGGCTCATAATTTGTTTTAAAGTTATTCCTGTTTTTTTAATTCACATTCAATTTCTTCGATTGTCGGCAATGCAGATTTCCATTTGTCGGTCATTTCGGTATTTAATTCTGTTTCCCACGAAGCAACTCCAATAGGTTTATTTACCGAATCCAATGAATATCTGACAATAATCTCTTTTTTACTTTTTACAAGTAGCAAACCGATTGTTGGAGTGTCGGAAGGATGTTTTAGTACAACATCAACAATGTTTTGATACATCACTAATTGCCCCATCATGCCCGGTTCAAAGTCAACAGCCTTTAACTCAACCACAACAAAGCAACGTAATTTAAGATGATAAAAAAGCATGTCAATGTAAAAATCTTCTCCGCCTAGTTCCAAATGAATCTGCCTGCCAACATACGAAAATCCTTGACCAAGTTCAAGTAAGAATTTCTCGACATGGGAAGACAGAGCGTCTTCAATATCTTTTTCCCTGCTATTGGCGTCAGCACCAGTGAAATCTAACAAAAAAGGGTCTTTGAAAAGATATCGCATCATATCCGAATCAATGTCAGGCAACGTCGCATCGAAATTGTTCGGGAGTTTGCCTTCTCTCTCTAATGTGTATGCCTGCTGTTGTAAATCCAAAATATTATGACTCCAACCGTATTTCAAAGACGCCGCTGCATATAAAAGACGTCTGTTCGGTTCTTTTATCTTTTCCATCAGACAAATGTTGTGCCGCCACGATAATTGTGCAACGGTGCGTTGCACAATTTCCTCATCAGACCAAATTTCAGCAAATTTACGCATATATTTCAGATTACGGGGAGAGAACCCTTTCAACTCGGGATACGCAGTTTTAATATCCGCCGAAAGTTTGTCTATGATTTTGGCACCCCATCCTTCGGATGCTTGCTGTTGCAATATGTTTTTGCCAATTCGGTAGTACATCATCATCATCTGAGAATTGGCACTAACCATCACTTTACGACGAGAATTGGAAATCTCAGCCTTAATGGAATTAAAGAACTCTCCATACCACGCTGGCAATTCTGCATCAGATATGGCAACAGGGAAGAAAACACCCTTTCCCTCAGGTTTGAATCCCTTTCTAGATTCATCATGGTCAATTTTTTCTTTTTTCATTTCTGCCTAACTTTTAGATTTTTTCAAACATCAACTAAATGTGTCCTTGACTCTCTTGATTGAGACGAGGATGTCGCACTCGTTTCCTTCAAAAAGGTGGGGACTTGTAGAATATAGCCATGATTATTTAAACATGACATTTTATTCCTTATTGCAAAGATAGAAATTGTCGTCAATATTTTACTGAAAAGAACAGAATTGTTGTGCATATTAATTCAATCGTATCTCAGCCTATCTCCCTCCCTCATTAATACACCGCTGCAACTCCTCCAAGAAACTTGCGGCATCACC
>CACZUS010000071.1 GCA_902784425.1 uncultured Bacteroidales bacterium | reverse complement strand
CTAGACGAAACAACTGTGACGACAGACCAACGTGGTGAAAGTCGTATGGATATGACTTGCATGGGAGCTTACGAACTGCTCTGCAAGAGTGATACAACCTTCGTTTCAGATACTATCTCGATAGGCGATGAGTTCTTAGGCAAAACCTACACCTCAATGGGCCGATACGATAGCATCTTCGTAAATTTGAAGGATCTGAATGGCTGCGATAGCGTGGTGATGCACACCATCTTTGTGAAACCTGAGGCTGGTCGGAATGAGTATTTCGTCAAAATTGATCGTCACGGAAAAGCTGACGGTAGTAGCTGGGACGATGCTATCAATGGCGAGGATTTCGCTTTCGCCTTGTCGATGGTCGAAAGTGGTGTGAAGTTCTATATCGCAGAGGGTACCTACTACCCTGTTTATGATAGAAACCTCTCTATACCATCAGTCGGTTATAATAAAGTCTTCTATTCATCAAAGGGCGTAAGTCTCTATGGTGGATTCCCTGCAGAGGCTGAGAAAAAAGATATGACGTGCGATCCTGCCCTCTATCATACCATCTTCAATGGCGACATCGAGAAGAATGATACGAAGATTGAATCTTTTGATGATTTCAACTTGGAAAATAGAAGGGAGAACACCCACAACGTGTTGCTCTTCTCTCTAATGGAAGATGGAACAATTAATATCGATGGAATCGTCTTTACCGGTAATGCTGATCATGGACGCGCTGGATATGGTTCATCATTCTGTGTAACGGTTGGAAATAATTCAGTGAACTGTAACGTTTCAAGATGCCGATTTACACAGTCTACAGTTGGTGCTAGCATATCAGGCTGTACGATAAATATTTCGGATTGTTACTTTGATATCTGTCGTATGGCATTGACTGTCGGCGGTGGAATGGGCGGAAATGTGGTGACACGAAACACGTTTGACTTCTGTGCTAGTTCAGGATTTAATATTTGGGGAAATAATACAACTTATGATGTGTCGAATAATACCTTCACAAGGATAAACACGGCACTGTCATTATCTGGCGAGACAACTTGCTATTTGCGTAATAACACAATCTGGGGTGATGTGGCGTCGTATGAACCAGTAAAACTGGAGATGGTTGGAAATATTATTGGCGGTGCAATGATTGGTGACGTTTCTACTTCTCTCAGTGCCTCTTCCCACAATCTCTTTGCTGAGTCTGAAGGAGAGTGGACACCATCTACTTCGGATATCGTCACTACTCAAGAGTCTCTCTTATCCATCCTGGATAACGAGGAGGGTCAACCACAATTGAACGACAATGGTGGTCTCACTCCTACAGTGGCTTTGAAACGCGTAATCCTACCTGATGGCACCAGCATCCGCTTCCCTCTCATTGAAACTACGGTGATGGAAGATCAACGTGGTGAGAACCGTGAAGAAATGACTTGCGTCGGTGCATACGAGTTTATATGTTCTTCTGATACAACGCCTGCGGAGAAGTTTGATACGATCTATGTGGGCGAATCATTCTTGGATGTCACTTATGAAAAGATGGGTAGATACGATGATATCTATGTCAATCTGCAAAGCGTGAGTGGATGCGACAGCGTGGTGAAACATACTCTTATTGTGAAACCAGATCCTACGAATAAAGCGTATTATGTAAAGATAGGTGGAACTGGCGATGGTAAAAATTGGCAGGAAGCTATGAGTCCTGAGGACTTTGCCCTCTGTTTGCCGTTAGCTCCCGATGGCGCTACCTTCTATGTGGCACAAGGAAACTATCATCCAATATATGGTTCCAATCTTTTGAAACCAGAGAAACCATATTCATTGACCTATACTATCAACAGCGATGTTACCATCCGTGGTGGTTATCCAACCGACCCAGAGGAGGGTGCTGAGAGTGAACCAGACAAATATCAAACGATTTTTGAAACAGATGTCATTGGCGATGATGTGATTAGCGAATCATTGGACGAAGATGGATATCCTCAGTTTAATATAAAAAATTCTGGAGATAATGCTGGTGGCTTATTCATATCCTTGGCTGATAAGGATCTGAAAGTGACATTCGATGGTGTGGTGATAAGAAAAGCATCCACCGCCATAAATATTTTGAATACAAATAATAAATTGGAGTTGTTGAATAGTACCTTCGAATACAACTCGACGGCTGTGACTATGCCTTATGCGAAAAACAGTTTGTACGTATATAACACGTCATTCAAAAAGAATTCTGGAAATGTTATTTACATGCCGATGGGTATGGAGATCGTTTTGGATTCTGTCTTGTTTGAGGATAATGTAACGAACACCAGCAGTAGTCATCCATCTATTGTTTATGGAAATTATAGCGATGAAAACGAAGGAAAGCAACGTCTGTTGATGAATAAAGTGAAATCCATTCATAATAAGTCTAACGTCTTTGCCAATGGATACGATGTTGTTGTGGATAGCTCTTTGTTTGAGTCTAATTTTTCAAAAGGTGTGGGTGTACTTCACTTTATTGGACATGAAAATAATATTGAGGTGAAGAACACTAAGTTCTTGCAAAATAGTGGTGGCATCATACAAAATGAGCAGTCTTCCAACCTTTTGGTGGATAGCTGTTCCTTTATCAACAATAAAAACGGACAGTTGATCGAATGTTCTGTGAACGGTACGGTGAAAGGCGAACCAACTAAACTCCAGTTGACCAACTCGGTGGTTGAGGGATATTCCCATAACAGTTCTATGATCTATTCACTTGCTGCCCAGTTGAATATCGCTAATAACACCTTTATAGACAACCAGATTGGAAAGCATTTGGCAGAGATTAGATCGTACGAAAAGGTATCTATCACGACTAATATGTTTGAAAACAATGATATCTCAGGCAATCTGTTCGAATGTCCATCTATAAATGCTGAAAATGCACCGCTCAACATTGATGGAAATACGATGTGGAAGAATCATATCTCTGGTTCGATGATACATACGTTGGATGAAAACGTCCTTTCTTGTAGTAATAATACGATTGCCTCTAATGATGTTGCATCGGTGATTAATTCAAATGGCTCTCCAGTTAATCTGTACAACAATACCATCGTTGGTAATAGTGTCGAAGAAGAGGTTATCCACGAGCTTGCTAATCAATTAACAATGTATGGAAACATCATATTGGGTAATATTAATTCGGAGAACGATGTAGAGAGAATATTTGTGGAGTATGGTACACTGGGTGAGGTTATGTATAATATCATTCCTGATGTTGAGGTATCCAATTCATGTGATTACACTCCGGATCCTTCTAATATCATCTCTTTCTCTCATCCTGAGAAAGCCGCTTGCGAGAATTTCCAAAACATCAAAGATAGAAGTCAGCAGATACTAACAACACTCTATCGCGGTACCTACAATAGTTCCACGGGCATCTTTACACCAGAACTTAACAGAGGTGGTTCGATTCCAACAGTGGTATTAAGAAAAGATGAGGTATTGAATAGCAAAAGTGTCCGCTTCCCTCTTACGCAGACTATCGTGATGAAGGATCAACGTGGTGAGAACCGTTTTGAGCAGACATGTATGGGTTCTTACGAAATGATCTGTAGCGAGGCTGATACCTTCCTTACAGATACGGTTGAACTGGGTACTCCTTACACCTTTGCAGGTAAGGAAGTGGGTTCTTCAATAACAAAACCTGGTTTGTATCGTTTCATGGATACGTTGGTTGCTTCAACTAATTGCGATAGTATCATTACCTTCGAGTTGGCTGTTCGTCCGGAGGCACGTGAGGATGGCTACTTCGTCAAGGTGAAGGGTACGGGTGATGGATTCAACTGGGACGATGCAATGAGTGCAGGTCGCTTCGACACACTCTTACCACTCTTCCCTGAGGGAACCAAAGTCTTTATTGCAGCTGGTAAATATAAAACAAAAGAAGCGAAGCCATTCCACATCACAGGTAAGGTGTCTCTTACGGGTGGTTTCCCTGCAGATGCTACTGAGGGAGCTTTGAGTATGCCAGATGAACATGAAACCATTTTATCGGTGGAAGACGGTCGTAGCACAAGCATTAATTACTATGACTACTCTGCTGAGGCTACTGCTTTCGATTATAAGGATGATGGTCAGTCGGTGTTGACCTTAGCGGATGGCGCTGATGCAGACCTGTTTGGTATCGTGTTGACGGGTTCCTTCTCATGCGATCAGGGTGCCATCACCATGGATAACGCTACCATCCATTTGGATCGTTGTACAATTCGTAAGAATGCAGGTTCGGCCATCAAGGCGGGACAGGGATCTTCTATATCGATTGTTAATTGTTCTTTCATGGAGAACATTGCTCCACAGGGAGCTGTGTTGAATCTCGAAGGTGCTAAACTGGAGGCTTCTCGTTCCATCTTCGAATTGAACAAGGCAACGGATATGCTCTGTGAAACAGGTGGCATGGGTGGTGTCGCTTGGATGAAGAATAGTGATGCTAAGATTGAAAACTGTACTTTCGCCAATAACTCTGCTACCGAGGGTGGTGTCTTCGCTTTGGATGGTACTTCCCTCAGCTTGACACATAATACCATCTCAGGTGTGCGTGCTGAAAAGGGTAGCATCTTCAATTCTGTTAATTCATCTTCAATCTCCCTTTGGGGCAATATGATTGTGGGTAATCAGTCTGGTTATTGCGATAAAAACTTCGATGCAACCGTTCTTGAATCTAACTATAACATCTTTGATGAGGAGATGCCTTGGACGACGGGTGAAAAGGATCTGCGTATGAAAGCCGATGAAATCATGACTATCCTCGATGGAAGGGAGAATGATGGATTCTTCGTGCCTAAAACTATCATCAGTGGTGGTTACACCAAGACGATACCAGTTATCGCTTCTGTCTTCAGTGGTGGTGAGGTGAAGAGCGTGGATCGTAAGGGTCGTCGTGTGGAGACCGACCAACGTGGATTCATCCGTATGGATTCCTGCTGTATCGGTGCATTCGAATTCCCTACATTGATGGGTTATTATGTGAAGACAGTGGCCAGTGGTGATGGTTCGGGTAGCAGTTGGGAGAATGCTATGAATGATACGACTTTTGCTTACTACTTCCCAATAGCACCTACAGGAGCTACTTTCCATATCGCAGCAGGTACTTATCGTCCAATCTTCGATGAAAACGGTAAAAAAACGAAGAGTTTAAATCGTAGTTTCAGCGCCACTCGTCCAATTCACCTTATAGGTGGTTATCCAGCCAATGCAGAGGGAGATGTTGAGGCTGACCCTACTCAATACAGAACTATCTTGAGTGTCGATTATAAAGACGATGATATGATTCGAGAGTCGTCAGATGAATATTCTGCAGTAGAGATAGACCAAAGATTAGATAATGGCTACAATATCATAACTATCGCAAATAAATTGCCAGGATGGAGTACTATACGTGGTATTGAGTTCCGCGGACAAATGAGTGTGTCAAGAGGAAGTAGCGCGGCTCTTTCTGCTCATGCAGTCAATGAGAAGCAAGTGCACTATCAAATCGAACAATGTCGATTTGTAGGATGCTATATAGGAGCTACAATTACGGGTGATTCAATCATCGTCTCTGAGTGTCGTTTCGACTCTATGTTATACATGGGTCTGTCAGCCTCTTCTTATAACACCCAGGGTGAGAATGGTTACCTTGCTATCGACCGCTCTTCATTTACTGCTTTACATACGGGTCTTAATTTACGTGACCAGTCAGGAAAGATTATAATCACCAACTCTACCTTCGCAGGTTCAAATTATGATATACAATCGCCAAATGGTTTTTATATCCGTCCTGACAATACGAGCTTAGAGTTATACAACAACACGTTCTTTGCTAATCCACGGACGGAACAAACCATCACACTTTACTCTTTTGTGCCATCTACATGGACGGGTAATCTCTTCTCTCGTTGTAAGTTGTATGTTCGTCCAGATCTTGAAGAAAAGTATGACGTATTAGCTCCAATCTCAGATTATAATATTTACACTTCTGAACCAGAAGGATATGACAAGGGTGCACACGATACCATCGTGCCACCTGCTTCGATCGCTGAGGTGATCGATGGTGAAATGAAGGATGAAGTCTTCATTCCAAATCTTGCAATGGATAAAGGCATCACTCGCAGTGCGGATCTTATCCATGTGAAATTTACTGACGGTGGTGGTTTGAAAAACATACCTCAGGGTACAACTCCTGTTACGATCGACCAACGTCAGACACCACGTGCCGAGACTTATTGTCGTGGTGCTATTGAGGCTGACTGCCGATTCAATGGTACGACGGTAGCTGTCTCTTCCGACAAGAACAAGGTCTGTCGCGGAGAGGAAGTCTCATTGACGCTTAAGGGACTTACAGAATTACAAAAGAATACTTACACATATCAATGGACATCGGATGATCCGCAAGTCACATTCACTACACCAGAGAGCTTGACCACCAAGGCTGCTATAAAGGGTCAAAACAACCCTGTGGAGATGCAGTTGACCGTGACAAATATTTGTGGTGAGGATACTACTTACACCCTTTCCATCGTGGTAAACGGTACGGGCGACGTACCATTCTCAGGTTTGGGTGATGAGGATTATGTATGCTTCGGAGAAGGAGAGCCTATTGAATTATCATCTGAAGTGGAAGGCGCTCAATTCAGTGGCGAGTGCATTACAGATGGTCACTTCTTCGATCCAAACCTCGCTGCAGAGGATTATACCACGGTACGTTGCTTCGTGACGGAGAAAGAGTCTGGTTGTGACCGCTACACCGAGAAGAGCTATTATATCAAGAAGAAAGACGAATCGATAGCTGCCAAGATGCAGTTGATATCGTCTGGTGCACAGACCTGCGGACGTTATCCAAACGGTACATTATCATTCAAGGTTGATGAGTGGAGAGATGACCTCACTTATAGGGTGGTGAATGATATCGAAAATGAAAACATTCAGATTGAAGAGAATGTTGAGGCTAATAGTTTGTCTGTCAAATTCGACTCTATCCATGCAGGTATGTATCATCTCTATGTCTCTGACGGATGTTATGACTATGATTCCATCCAAGTGGAGGTGGAAGATCAATTCAGCGTTTCATCAGACGACTACATCGTACACAATGTAGAGTGTAAAGGTGGACATAATGGATATGTGCGCTTCGGATTTGTCGATCATTTAGGATTGGGTTTTGACTATCTGTTCGATAAGATTGAGGGTGAATCAGCAGGACAAGAGATCATCACGCAAGAGGCTCCGGATATGTTGGTCTTCGATAGCCTATCCGTAGGAACCTATCTTCTTCAGATTATGACGAAGAATCCAGATGAGAATTGTTTGGATACCTTCAAGTTTGAATTCCCTATTACGGAACCAACCGAAGATCTCGCGTTTGATGAGTTTGAGGTGGTCGGAGAAGGATGCAATGCCAAAATCATCCCTCACTTGAAGGGTTATGCAGGAGATAAGAGTCCTTTGTTCCAATGGACATATATCTATACAGGACGTACGTTTGAAACTGGAGATGGAGCCGATGATGCTTTGCTTTCTGTTGGCGTTGGTCCTTATAGTTGTACGATTGCTCCATCCTCTTGTCAATCCATCACGGGTAAAGTGAAAGTAGGAGGAGCTGATGATATAATTGCAATACCTGAACTTAGTTGTGAAGCAACAGATGAACTTTGTAAAGATGCTAACAATGGTAATGTAAAAACCATTATTGGAACGAGTGAGTTTGCTCCTATGATGACGATCGTGGCTGAAAACTTAGAGACGAGTGAGAAGTTCTATGCTTCTAATGAACATACTGCCGAGGTATTGTCATCCGAAGTGATAAATGGAGAAACTGTGGAAATGATCTTATATAGTCCAAATATTCTTATCGATAATCTTGCACCAGGTAATTATCATGTTGAGGCCTTTATGGGATCGCCAGAGTGTATAACGGCTTCAATTGGTTTTGATACAACATTGACGATTCATCCTATGTTGAACGAGTTGCAGTTCAAGAGCCTTGATTCCATTCATAATGCTGTTTGTTTGGAAGAAAAGGATGCTGCCGCATACATCACTGCTTGGGGTGTTGCAAAAGGTAAAAAGGTAGAGCTATATCAAGGTGATGAGTTGCTTGCTAAGTACGATTATACATCTTTGAAGGCAGATACGGCAAAATATACAATTGATAATATCATATCGGGAGATTATGAAGCTCGTATCACCTCAGATTGTGATAAGACAGTTTCACTTCCGTTCACAGTGGGAGGCACACAACCATTTGTGACGCAGGTGGATTCTTTGAACTCTAAATTAGAAGTAAAATGTCCTATGGACAGTACGGGTGTGATTGCTGCTCGTTTCTCAGGCGGTGCTGATAGCTGTCGTTGTGAATTCCTTAAGTTGATAACGGAATATGAGAATGGTGAATATGTAGATAGATACAGACATTGTTCGAATTTTAAAGTTTATCGTGATAGGACAGAGGATAATTTAATCGAAGAATTGAATATACATGGTGTCAAGTGTGACGTTACACAAGAGAAGGACGAGATCAGGATAGACTATAGCAATCTTACCAAAGGTAAATATAAGATTGTTCTCTCTTCGTTGATACCTGGATGTTCAGATCATAAGAGCTTTTACATAGAGATAAAAGGACCTGCTGATGTGCGTATGCAGGGCGAAGTGCTTCGTATCTCATGTAGTGGTTTCCATGATGGTCAGGTATCCTTCCAAGCACGCAGAGCTGGTACGGTTTATAACTATGCGATTCGCAGAGACTCTGTGTTGACGAAGATGAACAATGGATTTGACCTCTTCTATGTCTACAAGAAAAAGATGAGTTCAGTTGGTGAAACCGAACAAACAGTAGGTAGGGTAGAAACAGATTTTGAACAACTCTATTTCGGTGGAGACCAAGCTAAGAAGGTTGTAACACGTATCAACAAAGTGTTTGATGATACACAGTACTATTACGAGCAGGATGGTACGCTTACTGCCATCAAGGGAGATGATTTGAAGAACTTGAAAGATACATATAAAGATCTTTACTTCTGCGACTTCAGCCAATTCCAATGGTATCAATGTGTGGATAAGGAGAACGATGAGTGGAAGGATATAACAAGCTCAATTGTCACTCCGGTTAGCAGTGATGATGAAGAGAACTGGTTCTTCAGTTCAGAACGCAAAGAAGAGGATAATGATACCATCAAAGTGCCAGTTTGGAGCTGTTCTCACCTTGAGACCTTCTGGGCAGAACCAAAGGGTGAGTTCTTTGATCTTAATGCAATCTCTGTTGCCAACTTGACAGAGGGAACCTATAAGGTGACATTCGTTGATAGCGTTGGATGTAACTATTCCGAGACGTTCGATGTTAAGAATCCTAAGAAGGTGCTGAATATTGACGAGGTGGTTTATGATCAGGCAGGCGATTGTGATCCAAAACTTCGTTACATCAAGGTATCTGCATCAGGTGGTTGGGGTGGCTATAATTTTAGTGTCAATGACCCTTCACAACCTACTCCTACAGGTAAGTTTGATGGATACATTGGTGGTGAATATATAATGTCTGATGATGATAACCTTAAAGGGGAGTTTAGAAGTGAGTTCCTTTTGCCAGGTACTTACACGATTCGCGTAGTCGATCAATATGGTTGCTTCGCTGTATATGACAAAGAGATAGAGGTGAAGAGCGCATTCACGGCTAAGGCAGATACTGTTCATGTAATCTGTCCGCTCGAAGAGGATGCACCTGTCGTACTTGAAATCAATGATCCAAATTATTCGGGTACTCACAATGTGTATGAATATGTTTCTCCACGTTTGGAAAATTCTGACCCGAACTTCTCTAAAGATGATTATGCTTTACGTCGTGAGAATGTCAACAAGGATACGCTTCATTTTGCTTTCGGTGGCGGCACCCATGGTATGTTTATCTATCGTACCAGCGAAGATGGTTGCGGTACGTATGTTCCATCCGTGGTACAAGATACCATACCGCCTATGCGTATCTCCATCGATTCGTATGCGAATGTCTCTTGCCATGAGCAGTCTTGTCTGATGGATAAGAGTCTTAATTCAGATGGATGGGTAAAATTCCAATTCTATGGAGGTAATAAACCATACCGTTTGTATCGCAATGATGAGTTGAATGATGATTATACGCAACCATTGACAAACGAGGTGAAGTATAAAAAGGAGGAAAAGAAAATAGGTACGGCAGAGTTTGTTTATGCTACTATTGAAGATCTCTCTAAAGGTAAATACTACTTCACCCTTGTGGATGATCATGATTGTAAACGCTACTTGGGTGCGGATGAGACGTTTACCGATACGGTGGTTGATATCAAAGAACCAGACTCTATTCGAGGTCGTATCTATACCTCTGCTATCTGTCCAAGGTTTGATAACGGAATTGATTTTGTTAACACACAAGGAGATGTGGTTGGATCCATCTGGTCTGAATTTGTCTCTGGAGGTACTCCAAGCAAGTTGAATGACTATCATTATATCGTCTACGCAAATGGAAAAGAGCAAAACTCTTCTGATGGGGATGGTTATTTCTCAATTAATGGAGAGGAAAATAAAGATGCTACACTTAAATATGTCATCGAGGATTCTTTAGGCTGTCAGATGATAGTGGATGATCAAAGATTCCTTGACACGGAAATTAATGTGGATCGTATTGACTTCTTAGTTTCAACTTACGGACATGCAGGTGATATCTATGCTTTGATAGACCTTTGTGCACCAGAGAAGAATTTTGAAGGTGTAAACTATACATTCGACAATCCTAAATATGAATTGCTCGACAAACGTATGTATATCTACGACATTGATAATGGTCCGAAGGAGGCGAGAGAACAGTTACGTGGAGTATTAGATACTCGTACCGAAGTGCCTGATGCCTTCTTTATAAAGAATTTCAGATTGGTTGATTCTCTCTCATACCTCTACAATCATATCAACTTTGTTCGTGTCAATGACACTACTGGTACTCATACAGGATCAGGAACGGTATGGAGGAAGTGTCATGTGACGATGACGGCTTCATTTGCTGGTTGTCAATACACCACGGAAAAGATGGTTAAGGGATCTGATGTTATTGTGGCATTTGATGGATGGGATCCATATAACGGAGGAGTCACTGCTGCTCAAAAGGAAATCATGGAGGTGGAGGTTGACCCTAACCCTTATAAAGCAAGTGAAGGTGGTCCGTTGAATGTGAGAGTGACACTTGGTGCACAGGTGGATTTCACTGTCTATGTTTATAACATGGGTGGAGAGTTGACTGCGGATGCTGTTGATACGAAAGCCTCTCAGTTGACAAAAGCAGGTGATTTCTATGAGAAGAATGTAACCATCAATCAGGTAAAATCCAAAGAGTCTCAAGTGTTTGTCATCCTTGTAGTGACGAAACACGACGCAGAATCCAAATTACTATTGGTTGAGTAATATTTAGTGATATTGAAGAAATGATAACAATGATAAACTCCGCAAAGAGAAAGATGAAGTCAGAAGGCAAAAGAATTTATGTTAAGGCGTTGATTATTACGCTGATAAGCTTAATGTGTAGTGTGCGTGCTTGGTCGCAGGCAGGCGTTATATACCCCGTTGATATTAATGTGACGTTGACGCCACCATACGGTACATGTTTGACCGATCTTACCAATTCCGATCGTTTTCGTATTCAGGCCCTTATGCGTGATATGAGTCACCCTGAATATGAGATGGTGATTCAAATGATGATTCGTGATCTCTCTTCGCTTTCACCTGTCTTTATCTCTACTACGAATGCCTTTTCCCTCACAGCGGGAGAACCTACGAAGATTATCGGTAGAGATGTCTCTTTTGCGAGTATAGCTGATTTTTTCAATTTTCAGAATATTAGAGTAGGTGTGCAATATGTAGGAACTAAGTGCCTTCCAGAGGGCGCTTACCTCTTCTCGTTCCAAGCTTTTGATGCCAAAAGCTATCGCACCAATCGTATTCCGATTAGCCGCGAGGTTACTTTCTCTGCTTTCCTTGAAGGGGGCGAGGTGCCAATTCTTACTTATCCTGCTCAAAATGACTCTATTTGTGACGTACAATCCATCCACTTCACTTGGATGCAACCATTTGTTTCATCAGGTGTTAATACCTATAGATTGCAGATATTGAAATCAAATACCGATTTTCCTTTACCTGCAAAGGAATTACTTGACAATCCTAATACCAATGATAGAATCGAAGTCACAACCTTGATACCAAGTTACACATTCCATGATACCTATAATTTTTTAGAAGAGAAAACCACTTACTATTGGCGCGTAGTGTTGTGTGACGCAGATGGGAATGCTCGTTTGTCTTACCCTAATAAAGGTGCCAGTGAAGTCCGTTCGTTCGTTTATTGTGGTGAAAAGAAAACACCTGAACCAGACCCCGATGCAGATTGGGTACAGAAAAAACCTCAGGTGAAATCTATTAAGGATAATTTAGATGTTGTCAAACTCATAAAAGCTGAGGAGGATGGACCTGATGTGGTGAGAGCTTTTTGTAAAAAAGATGAACAAGAAATACGCGAAAAATATTCAGGTATCATTGTGGAGGTGAAAAAGAAGAGCCATGACACATGGACTCCTTTCTGTATTGAGAGTCAAGAGGTGGAGGATACCACCGTTTCACTTGGTAATCTTGCCTACAATGAGCTCTACGAAGCACGTGCGCAATATTATATCGATGATGGTGAATCCACTACGTATGCACCTTATAGTGAGACGATTGAATTCTCCATCAGTAACCCTAATGACACAGTAGAGTGTGGAAATCCTCTGCCAGAGTTGAATTCAGATTGTGCTGAAGCTCCGAAAGAGCTTAAAGAAGGGGATAAGTTTAGTGCCAATGGTGCCAATGTGACTGTCTTGGAAATCACCAGTCAGTCGGTAGAAGGCAACAAACTAAAAATCAGTGGTACGGGTTATGTCAATTTCCCTATCTTGCGTAATTTCAAACTGAAGGTGAAGTTTGAAAATGCGGTGCTCAACTGTAACCTTCAGTTGGAAGATGGAACGGTGGAGTCTGTATATGATCTAAGTACAGCAGCTACAATCGATTTGAATAATCTGTTGGGAAAAGGAGCAGGTGGTTATGACTTGCCTGAGACGGATCCTTCTATTGTAGATATACCAGGTATTGATCCTAAGAATTGTGAAGAATGTAAATCCTATGAATCAGGTACGCTCTTTTCGAGTGGAGGTGAAGTTTATATGAAGGATGAAAATGGTGCTGTTGTTAGTGTGGGTAAAGAGATCGACCTATCAACTTCTGGCGAATACGAGAGTAATGAGATAAGAAAGGACAATATTTTGGTATGGTTCTCCAACCCAGATCCAGCCAACATAGCCTTTGATAATGACTCAATGGGTTACTATCGCAGCATTGCCTCAATCAATGATCAATACACCCTTTTTGCTACAAACTATATTACTCCGTGGGTGGCTAACAATCCAGGACGTGTTGTGACATTGACGGCTAAGCCAGATGATGGTTTCACAAATTCAGGGTATACAGGTCTTACGTTCATTTTAAAGACGTCAAGTACAAGTTATGTGGAGTTGAATAATATTAAGAATAGTGATGGAACATATAATGTAGATATTCCAGGTACCGATCCAAGCAATATCACCCATATTTATGCTATTGCACGTCCTGCAGCGGGTAAACCATACGAGAATGTGGGACAACTCAAGGTGGCATGTTATGAGAAGAAGACACAGAAGGTTATTTTAGTACCTGTGGCAAATATTAAGTCTGGTTCAAATAATGAAGGGCTTAATGCAGAAACTGTTAAAGCATATCTAACCTCTGTATATGGTAAACTTGGCTATAGCTTTGATGTGGAGGTGGATAATGACAAGAGTCATATTGAAGGTATCAAATCCGATCAGATTAGTATCACCTCAGGTGTCTTTACGCAATATTCAGACGAGATGAGTAGTGTGATTAACACCTACACGAGTCATCTTGGCGATAGCTATGATGAGAGTGCAGCCTATCTCTTCTTGATGAATAAAGCATCGGGAGATAATTCCTCTGTGGGAGGTATCATGCCACAGAAGCATCAGTTTGGTTTCATTTTCACAGGTGGTACAGATGTTGATAATCGTACCATTGCCCATGAGTTGGGCCATGGTCTTTGGGGACTTGACCACACCTTTGTGAA
>CACZUS010000070.1 GCA_902784425.1 uncultured Bacteroidales bacterium | reverse complement strand
TCTTTCTCTACTTCTGTTTCTTTTCCGTCAGAAACAACGGGGTATCTCCAACTTCGATAGAAGAGGGAGGAGCCTTGCTCAGTCACGCGTTGCTTCTCTTTGGCAAATACTTGTGCGGATAAGCTCAGTAAGATAAGTAGTGAAAGTATGTGTTTCATAAACCCAAGAATCCTATTTTTTCTTTTTCGTTTTCTTTGAATGTGTGAATTTTAAAGAGTTGTTCGAAACGCATATAGATGCCGGCCGATATGTCTGTGGATGCTTCGTCGGTATCATAATAGAGTTGGAACTCTCCGCCAAAAGAGAATTTCTTGTAATGATAAATGTAGGAAACTTTTCCTGTGATCAGGTGTCTATATTGTCGTTCGAATGCCTCGTCAAAGTATGATCTCGATTGGAAAAGGTAACTTCCTCTTCCTGATATGAATTTATTGCCATACCAATATCCTGCATTGACCTTCCAATGATGCTTTAATCTTCTGTTTTGTACGCATAGCTGTGGATAGATACCGTAACCGTTTTTATAGTGGGTATGAATATGTTCTTCATTGGAACGATTTGAGAAAAAGAAGAATGGTATGTCGGGGGTGATTATAATCTTATTTTTTATCGTTATATCTGCATTGATTCCTGTTGCTATATTCATTAGCGTTTCAATGCAGGTGTCTTCCACTGCATCGATTTGCCCACCTCTGTGGTTCATCATGAGATGGAAGGGTATGTCGATTTGTGCTTTATGCGCTATCTTAGGTGTATGAAAGTCGTTTTTCCATCCGAAGGTGAATCGTTCTTGAAAATCAGATCCTGGGATAATGAAGTCCTCCCAGTTGCACCACATATCTGAAAACCAATATTTTGTGATGGCCTTTGCGGATAATCCCATCTCTTGATTGTCGTAGAAGAAGCGATCGAAATCATACATGGGTTCGTATAAATAATGATATATGCCGGGATTTAGCGTCCCTCCTGTCAGTATCAACCATTTGACGGGTTGAAATGTCAGGGATAGAATGGGGGATACATTCCGAATGGTTTTGTGGTCGCCAGCGAATGCCATGAGGTGAATACCTGCTCGGATGCTTGCTTTTTCGTTTATTTTGTAAAGAAATGAAGGATCGAAAATAAATCCCAATGCGGTATATCCTTTGGTGTAGGGTAGAAAGTATTCCGCATCTCTTACAAACGTTGTCGTGTTTGGAGAAAAATAGAGTGTTCTGTTTTCTGCTCTTTCATAGTCATCATACAAAGGAAGTGTCTCTTGTGGAGACAACTTTATGTATACCGTAATGACAGATGGAGTCGAATCTAAAATGACAGATGGAGTCGAAACTAATGTCGTAGGTTCATACAATGACCTCACTCCCGCATATGATAACAGCGTGGATAGAAATAGGATAGAAAACAAAAAACTTCTTTTCATGGTATATTCGAAAAAGAAAGCGTTGGAACAGACTGCTCCAACGCTTTGTGATATGAAAATTAATATGATCTTGCAAATAACACTCTGCATTTGGATGGCTTGCCAGTCACCATGCACTTGCCTGGCTCTTTGTCATCGTCCAAATAGGTATCGAAAGGAACACAACGGATGGTTGCTTTTGTCTCTTCTTTGATCTTAGCTTCTGTTTCTGGTGTTCCATCCCAGTGAGCTAAAATGAAGCCTCCTTTTTCGATTTCTGTCTTGAACTCATCATAGCTATCCACTTTCTTAATCATGGAATTACGATAGTTCAAAGCCTTTTGGAAGATGTTCTTTTGAATCTCAGACAAGAGGTTCTTTACATATTCTGCGATTCCGTCCATGCTGACATTCTCTTTCGTAAGTGTGTCGCGACGTGCCACCTCGATGGTGTTGTTTTCGAAATCACGAGGACCTACGGTCAAGCGGACAGGCACACCTTTCAATTCGTATTCGGCGAACTTCCATCCTGGTGTCTTGGTGTCATCAGAATCGTATTTAACAGAGATGCCCAATGCTTTCAAATTGGCAATCATCGCATCGATTTTTGCTTTCATCTCATCGGTCAACTTCTTGAAGGCAATAGGGATGATGACCACTTGGATAGGAGCTAAGTTTGGTGGTAATACTAATCCATTGTCATCGGAGTGAGTCATGATGAGCGCACCCATCAAACGGGTGGATACACCCCATGAGGTAGCCCATACGTAATCGAGTTTGCCTTCACGTGTTTGGAATTGAACATCGAAGGCTTTTGCAAAGTTCTGACCTAAGAAGTGGGATGTACCGGATTGAAGTGCTTTTCCATCTTGCATCAATGCTTCGATGGTGTAGGTGTCAACAGCTCCGGCAAAACGCTCGGTTTCGGATTTCACTCCTTTGATGACTGGCACTGCCATGAAGTTTTCCACAAAATCGCCATATACATTCAGCATCTTTTGTGCTTCTGCTTCTGCCTCCTCATAGGTTTCGTGTGCGGTGTGACCCTCTTGCCACAAGAACTCTGCAGTACGAAGGAACAAACGTGTACGCATTTCCCAACGAACGACGTTAGCCCATTGATTACATAGAATAGGAAGATCACGATAGGACTGAATCCAATTTTTGTAAGTGTTCCAAATGATAGTCTCTGAGGTAGGACGAACGATCAGTTCCTCTTCCAATTTGGCATCTGGATCAACTACCACACCACTGCCATCTGGGTTGGTTTTCAATCTGTAGTGAGTAACGACTGCACACTCTTTTGCAAATCCTTCCACGTGATCAGCTTCCTTGCTTAAGAAGGATTTTGGAATGAACAACGGGAAGTATGCGTTGACGTGGCCCGTCTCTTTGAACATGCGATCCAACTCGTTATGCATCTTTTCCCAAATCGCATAACCGTATGGTTTGATGACCATACAACCTCTAACTGCGGATGTCTCTGCCAAATCCGCTTTGATAACTAAGTCGTTATACCATTGTGAGTAATCCTCACTGCGTGGTGTTAATTCTTTTGCCATTTTATATGTTTGTATATTATCTTCAATGAACGTGCAAAGATAGGAAAAACAATTAAGAATTAAGAGTTAAGAGTTAAGAATTAAGAGTTAAGGATTAAGAGTTGGACTTGATGTCGGAAGATATGATGTGCGTTGGCTTCGTTTTATGAACGGATGAGATAAAAAACGAAAGAGAAAAAGGAAATTTCAAATCAACCATTGAAAAAATAAATAAATGATTGTACTTTTGTGAATGGAAAATAATAAAAAAATATGATACTCAATTTCTTAAAAAGACTATTCCTGAACAACAAGGTTATCTATGGTTTTATTCTAATCAATGCGATTTCAATCTATCTTCAGGAGTGCAATAACAAATGGGCATGGATGGAGGTGGTTGAGTTCGTTTGTGCCATTGTATTCTTGATCGAGATGATTGTGAAGATATCTCATTATGGTATGCGAGAATATTTGAAGTCCGGTTGGAATCGATTGGATTTTGTTTTGGTGCTTTTGAGTATTCCATTCATTATACAGTTTGTATATCCAGTTAAGATGGTAAATCTTTCCGTTTTGTTCGTACTTCGATTGATGAGAATCCTTCGTTTGTTACGAACCATTCATCTTTTTCCAGGAATTGCAAAACTGATCTCTGGCTTTAAATTGGCCATCCGACAGTCGTATGTCTTGTTGCTAAGTTATTTTATCTTAGTTGTTATTTTCGGTTTGGTTAGTTGTGACCTCTTTGGTCAGATTGCCCCAGAATATTTTGATACGCCGACGAATTCTGTTTATACAATCTTCCGAATGTGCACGATAGAGGGTTGGTATGAGATTCCTAATCGAATTGCCGCTGTTTCAACTCCATTTATTGGGCGTCTGTCTACTATCTATTTTTGTGGAATCTTGATCATGGGTGGTATTGTCGGAATGTCTTTTATCAATTCCGTCTTTGTTGATGCAATGGTTAGCGACAACAATGATGATTTGAAAAGACAGTTAGATAGGGTGGAAGAGCAATTGAAAGAATTGAAGAGTTTGTTGGAAGAAAAGGAAAAATTGAAATAATTAAAAGATACTTAAATGAATGAAAAAGAAGAGATAGACGAGATTAAAAAAATGGAGGAAAGTCTTGGTCCGAATTTTCGTCCCTCAAAACCAGTATATTATTTTTACAAGGAGATTGTCGAAATTATAACTTATAGATGTGGCGTGAGGGTTAATAATGTTGATGATCTTGAAAACTTACAAGTTAAATTAGAGAATAATTATGTTGATTTTATAAGTCAACCGCATGGAGATCGTATTCCTCCCGTGATGTGTATTAGTGCGTCTGAAATCATAAAGGAGGATGCCGTATGTCCTGATTTTTATGAAGATGTTGTGCGAAAGTCCCTTTCTTTGGGGTATTACCCGATGTCTATGGAAAAAGCAATAGAAACTATAACGGAGCGGGATAAATATGAGAGACTATATTCAACTGTAAAACGTGATGATAGTGGAAAAATCACTTTCTTGGCTCGTTATTTTATGACGATACGACATCATGAGAAAAAAATGATAATTGATTTTGACAATTTCAGATTTCCTAAGAAGACTCGAAGGTATGTGAAGCAAACCTTTGCTGATTATACTCTGACATTCAACCGAAATTTTGATTTGTGTGCGGAACAAATCATTGGACATTATGAGGCTGAGGGAACCTGGCTTGTCCCTCCGTTGCTTGATGTTTTCCGAAACATCCATAACAATCCAGATTCCGAAGTGAGTGTGGATAGTGTGGAACTATGGCATGGTGACGAGTTGGTAGCTGGCGAATTGGGTTTCATCACACACAATGCATACGCAAGTTTATGTGGATTCCATACGGAAAACAATAGTGGAACCGTTCAGATGGCTGCATTAGGTACGTGGTTGAAAGAAAACGGGTTCGCATACTGGGATCTCGGCATGGAGATGTCCTACAAATACATCTATGGTGCTATTAGCATGAATCGGGAGAAACAGAAACAATATTTCGAGATGTTGGGTCCTGACAGATTATCTTTGCCCAAAGAACCCATC
This sequence comes from uncultured Bacteroidales bacterium, assembly GCA_902784425.1. GTDB lineage: Bacteria > Bacteroidota > Bacteroidia > Bacteroidales > Paludibacteraceae > UBA1181. The sequence goes on along the minus strand of CACZUS010000070.1, from coordinate 9,594 downwards.
CGAATAGGTGATTTGTTTCATCTGTAATGACCGTTCATTTGGTTGAGGATCATCCAATAAAATAGTAGATGACACTTCCTAAAACCATAATGATGGTGGCAACGCCACAGAATCTGCAGAATGATTTGAACTCTTTCAGTGCCAACGTGTATTGACTCTCCATTCCGCTCTTTAAATAGGATTTAAGTAATCGACAGGTCTTGAACAACTGATATGTTGGAATGAGAAATATAATACCCAAGGCTATGATGACCAAACCATACAATATGTTGTGTTTCAGAAGCACAGAAATGAAAATACGTGTTGGGTTGAAGAAGGGACGGTCGATCATTAAGAAAATTCCCGCTCCTATATAGTTTATGCAACTGATTAAACTGCAGACAGAAAAGAGAACCAACCAATTGGAGATGGATTTCAAATGTGCTTTGTTTTGCTCTCCGTTCTGAGAGAGTTGAGTTTCAGTCTCTTGTATATTCATTTCTTGATTGTCGATTGTATCCATAATTCTTGTGTGATTTTATATTGGTTTTGACAATTCGTTTTTTTTATTTTACACTTTCAATGTCAATTTTTTCTATGATGGAAAGGTCTTCTTTGGAAAGGTTCTCAATGCTATCCTTTGCCAATCTGTTTGCTTGACATGTGATACTTTTTTCATACAAATTACGTGCGTATCTGGCGTTCCCAAAATGACGGTCTTTGTTGGCAACGGCCTTTTCCATGCGACTCAAAAGGTATTGGTCGGCTTCCTCTGTTAGACGGTATCCTCCTTTTTGGGCTCTTTGTATGTAGATGTCGTGCAATTCCTGAGCAGAATAGTCGGGAAATTGAATGTAACGGTTGAAACGAGATTGCAGTCCTGGGTTGGATTCAATGAAATGTTTCATCTCATCGGTGTAACCTGCTACAATGACCACCAAACTGTCTCGGTCATCTTCCATGCGTTTGAGTAGTGTGGCAATGGCTTCTCCTCCATAGTCTTGTTCACCTCCAGTTGTGAGTGCGTATGCTTCATCAATGAAAAGAACCCCATTGATGGCGGAGTCGATTACTGCGTTTGTCTTTATAGCCGTCTGTCCCACATATTCGGCAATGAGTCCCGAACGGTCGGTTTCTACCAAGTGACCTTTTTTCAGAATGCCTAAGTCCTTGTATATACGTGCCATGATACGTGCTACTGAGGTTTTTCCTGTGCCAGGATTCCCTGTGAAAACTAGATGGTACGAGACTTGTGTCTCTTGTAATCCTTTGTTTTTTCTCGCTTGTTGTACTTTGATGAAGTTGGTGAGTGACTTGACCTCCTCTTTCACAGGGGCTAACCCAATCAGTGATTCTAATTCTTTGTACGGATCCTCGGATGAGGCTTGTGTAATAGTGATATGACTGTTGACTTGAGTAGAGTCCTTAGAACTTGTCTTTTCTGTTCTTGGTTCTGTGTTAGAATCGTTTGATTCGTCATCAAGAAGAGCACTCGCTATTGTGAATATTCCGCATAGGAGAAATAAAACGATGACCACAAGCCAAATGATATTTTGTTTTTTGTTCAGATTGAATTCCATAGAAAAACCATTTATTGTAATGCAAATTTATGTGATTTATCTTGTTTGACAAATCTTTCTTATGCCCAAGAATAAAAGATATGGAAGTAGGTATAAGATAAGGTCCATGCTGTCGTAATGACCTGGTAAAACATGAACTGCCTGCAAGAGCTCAGATGCGACTCCCGCCATTGGTATGACGCATGAGCGGAGCGCGATTGTGCGGAAATTGACGTGTGGAAATAATCCATCAATAATAAAAATATAGGCGGTGCTCCATAACCCTCCTGGCAGGTTGTAGATGATAAAATCGGTGGGACGATGTGTGTTTTGTCGTATGAGCGAGAGGCAATCGCACAGGAGTGTGTTGCATAATTTATAAAGTAGAGTGTGCTCTCTGTAGAGAATGTATATGAATCCACCCAGACTTAGTATGAGTATGCCTGCGATTATTTTTTGCTTTTGTATGTCCCACTTTTCTGCCATATAGTGCAAAGATAAAATTTTTGCGGTAGTCTGTGTTAATCGTAGATAAAGCTTTATTTTTGTAAATAAAAAATGATTCGTATGGCATGTAGTGTTGAATATATTGAATATGTTTGTCAGCAATTGTCAGAAGCGGGAGATGTACGTTCCCGAAAGATGATGGGTGACTATATTATTTATTTGGATGAAAAACCAGTTATTACGGCTTGTGACAATCTCTGTTACGTGAAAAAAATTCCAGCATTGGAATCGATCATGGCGGATGCGGAATGTGGATGTCCGTATCCTGGAGCAAAAGAACATTATATATTGGATATTGATCATAAAAAGGAAGCATTGAATGTTGTGAAAATTTTGTGGAAAGAACTTCCTTTTCCTAAAAAGAAAAAATGACAAGTTTGATTGTCTATGTCACTTTATACATTTTCATATTGGAATCCATGGCATGGATGCACAAAGATTAGTGCGGGATGTATGTATTGTTACGTATATCGCCAAGATGAGATGTATGGTAGTATGACGGCAAGCAATGAATGTCGGAAAACCTTGGCCTTTAATCTTCCTGTGAAAAAGAAGCGGGATCATAGTTATAAAGTATCATCGGGTAGTCTTGTTCTAACGTGTTTTACATCAGATTTTCTTTTGAAGGATGCCGATGAATGGCGTCAGGATTGTTGGAAGATGATGCGAGAACGGAGTGATTGTATTTTTTATTTTTTCACAAAACGAATAGATCGTTTTATGGAGTGCATACCCCCAGATTGGGGTGATGGCTACGAGAATGTCATGGTGGGGTGTACAATTGAAAATCAGAAAATGGCAGATTATCGTTTGCCGATATTCGCATCTATGCCGATTAAACATAAAACGTTGACCATAGCACCTCTTTTGGAACGAGTTGATATTTCAAATTATTTGAATGAGACGATAGAGGAGGTCTCCGTTGGAGGTGAATCGGGAGAACATGCTCGACCTTGCGATTACGAATGGATTTTAGATATCAGACGTCAGTGTGTGGAGAAGAATGTCTCCTTTCGTTTCCATCAAACGGGTGCTCATTTTGTCAAAGATGGTAAGACCTATCGCATCAAGAGATGTCATCAAATAACGCAGGCAGATAAAGCCAATATCAATTTCAATGTGGAAGATTATTATGTGCCAGAAAAGGTGGCTTCTCAATGGGAAGATTCATTGGACGTTTGATATCTTCTCTTATTGGTTTGCTGATGTTATTCGTTTGAATTTAGAAAAAATCGGATGCTGGAGATAATTGTTTGTTGTTCCGTCTGGAACATGAAGCGTACATTTCTCATAAGTCGTTCGATCGAACGTTTCTTTCCCTATTTTCAGTATGTTAGGGTCTTCATGCAATATATGTAAATCGGATAGTTCCCCGCATTCACTAAAAGCCCAATCTTCTATCTCTTGTAGACCGATAGGTAAATCGACGGTTTTCAAGCGAGGACATTGCCATAGAGTCCATTTTTTGAGTTGTTTCAGATGCTCTGGTAGGGTGATGAAGGATAGTGATTCGCATTGACAGAAAGCCCAGCTCTCAATCTGCGTGATTGTGTTGGGAAGTGTTATGTCGGTTAACGAAGAACAACCACTGAATGCCCATTGCTTAATGGCGTAGACTGATTGAGGAAGATCTATGTATGTTAATTTTTTACATTCTTTGAAAACGGCATTTGGTATCTCTTTAATTTGTGATGGAATGGTGATGCTCAATAGACTTTCACAACATTCGAAGACTGAAATTCCAATGGACTGAATGCTCTGAGGAAGTTTTATCTCTGAAAGTGATGAGCAATGAGAGAATGCCCAGTCTTTTATTTGAATGGTGTTTTGGGAAAGCTCAACGTGAGATAATGAGGAACAAAAGGAGAATGCGTTTTCTCCAATTGTGATGGCGCTGGATGGTATGTTAATGGACTTTAATGCAGTACATTGTTCAAAGCAACCATTGGGAACAGAACTTAAGGTGTTGGGAAGATTGATCTTCGTTAGTGAAACACAGTTTTTAAATGCCCAGTTTCCTAATGTGTAAAGATGGGTAGGAAGATTGATTTCAGATAGGGATGTGCAATCTTCAAATGCCAGGTTGCCGATGGAGAGGATGCTTTCTGGTAATAAGATGTCGCGCATGGCGTAACAATGAGCAAAGGCAGAATCTCCAATGATAGAGATTTCTTTGGGTAGAAAGACTCGTTTGATTTGGTGACAATGAGAAAAAGCATTGTAACCAATGTGTGTTACTGTCGGTGGAATTGTAAACTCAGTTTTTTCTTTGTTGACGAAAAGAATTAGTTTTTTTATCTCCTTGTCATATAGAATGCCATCGATAGAGGTGTAATATGGATTTCCCCCTTCAACGTTGATTTCTCGCAGATTGCAGTTGCCCTCGAAAGCATCGGCGGCGATGTTGACGACAGATGAGGAGATTGAAATTTCTCTGAGGTGGATACTCCCTTTGAACGCCCGGTCTGCTATCTTGGTTGTGTTGGATGGTGTACGAAATAGGTTATCCTTTTTTGCCATCGGATATTTGAAAAGGATGTGATCGGACTTTTCATATAAAACGCCATCGATGGAATAATAATTGGGGTTTTCTTTATCTACCTCATACCATTCGATATTTTTACATCCATCGAATGCGGAATTCTCGATGACGGTGACAGAGGAGGGAATCTCTATTCGTTGTGTTATTTGGTTTTCTACAAAAGCATTCTTCGCTATTTTTTCTGTGCCGTTTTGTATGCGATAGGTCGTTTCGTCACATTGCGCGACGGTAATTAGCATTTTGCCTTTTTGCGCGTAGATGGATTTCGTCAGGGTTACATTCCATTGATCGGTACTTTTCTGTAGAGCTTCGGACTTTGCACTCTTTGTGTCCCCTCTCGTTTTTGTTTGTTCTGATAGCGCCTTTTTGTACTCTTCGAAATTTTTAAAATGGGACATCAACTCGTACTTTTTCTTATAGAATTTGTCAATCCGAATGGCTGAACAACAAACCGTAATATATGAAAAAACGAATATAAGTCCCCACATACAAACTTGTGTTTTATGCCTTGTGCTCTTTTGCTTTCGCTTCGTTCCAATAGTGATCCATTTGCTCCAAACTCATGTCTTTTAGGTCGATGCCATTTTCAATGGATTTCTGTTCCACATAATTAAAACGACGGATGAACTTTTGATTGCATTTCTCCAAAGCATTTTCGGGATTGATTTTGTAAAGTCGTGCAGCATTGATCATGCTGAACATTAAGTCTCCAAACTCTTCCTCCATTTTCTCTGCATCTTGGTTGCTTACCTCCTCTTGCAGTTCGTTGAGTTCCTCTTTTACTTTGTCCCAGACCTGTTCTTTCTCGTGCCAGTCAAATCCTACGTTGCGAGCCTTGTCTTGTATGCGGTAGGCTTTGATGAGTGCGGGAAGTGCATCTGGCACACCCGACAGAACCATTTTGTTGCCATCTTTCTCTTTTCGTTTGATTTGCTCCCATGTCTGTTCCACTTCACCTGCAGTTTTTGCTGCTCCTTCTCCAAAGACATGAGGATGACGGAAGATGAGCTTGTCACATAAAGAGTTGCATACGTCGGCAATGTCAAACTCTTCAGTTTCAGAGGCAATTTTTGAATAGAAAACGATATGAAGTAAGACATCTCCCAATTCCTTTCGTATCTCTTTCATGTCTTTTTTCATGATAGCATCGCATAGTTCGTACGTCTCCTCTATGGTGTTGGCACGAAGCGATTCGAAGGTTTGTTTCTTATCCCATGGACACTTCAAACGAAGTTCATCCATTACATCTAATAATCGTTGGAATGCCTTAAGTTTATCTTCTATCGTATTCATGATCTGTTTGTTTAAAATCTTCGATTATCGCCAAATGGCATCTTCTTTAGTTCCAAATTTCCCGAATGTGATGATGTGAAGGGAAATCAAAGGTAACAATATGTCGAAGAATGGAATAGAGAGTGCGAAAGACTTCTCTCCAAGTATAGCTGAAGTTTTCCGTATGATGTTCAATTGTACAAGGAAACGAATGAGGAAAAATAAAAAGGTGATTCCTGCAAGTATCCATTCTTGTTTGATTAAGAAGAATATGAGAAGAATTAGAAAGACACCATAAAACAGTAGTCTGCTGATGTTCTCTATGAAGATGCTTGAGAGAATCGATTTTTTATATTTCCATAATGTTTTTAGCAGAAGTCCTTTTTGATACATGAAAGATTTTTTTGTTTCTTCTCTATGCGTGATTGTCTGTGATTGCTGCGTAAATTCCACTCTCGTGTTTTGTGGTGTTGCCACTTCTTGCAAGAAGAGGTTGTCGTCACCTAATATAAGGTTAAGGTGAGACGAGAAACCTTTGTTTTTGAAAAATAACTCTTTCTTGTAACTGAGGTTTTGGGCTGTTCCTCGATATGGTTTCCCTTGAATGGCAAATCCTAGGTACCTCATGGCAGAGGTGATAGAGTCGTAGCGAATGATTTTGCTCAGGAAACTGTCATCTCCCTCCACTTTGCTATAGCCCAACACAATTTCAGCGCCATCTTCGTAGTTGCTCATAATGGATCTTACCCAGTTCTTTCCTGCAGGTTGACAGTCTGCGTCCAATAGTAATAAATGATCGTATTTCGCTGCTTTGATACCCACTGTCAAACACATTTTTTTTCGACTTGTATATTTTGCATCCATGGGTAGGAATGTATGATACAAGTGAGGATACTTTTTGTCCATCTCCTCCAATAAATCGCAACTTTGGTCGGTTGAACCGTCGTTGACAACAATCACTTCGTATTTGGGGTAGTCTTGCGTAAGAATGGAAGGAAGGAATTTCTTTAAATTCTCAGCCTCGTTCTGTGCACAGATGATGACAGATACGGGTGGCGTCTTGGTGGAGTATCGAACAAGCCCATCCTTTGCTTTCTTCGCGTAGCGAATGATTCGATTGTAATACTTGAAATAGTAATACAACTGTATGATGAGTAGTAGAAGAAATCCCCCTATGGCTATCCAATAGGTAGGGGAAATCTCATTTAATAGATGATTGATATAATCTTCCATTTCTGTTTTTTTTATTACTTAGGTGGGTTCTGTCAATTGATTTCGTTTGGTTTACGCTCTTGTTTTACTTACAACTCGGTTGAAAGGTAACCAAGAGGTAATTTTCTTAGATTGTAGTTCGATGCCATGATTTCTCCATACGCTCCTGCAGAACGAATGGCAAGGTAGTCGCCTCGTTGGGTTTTGTTTAGTTCCACGTCTTTGTCGAACACATCAGAGGATTCGCAGATAGGACCTACGACATCGTATTTCTCCACCTCTAAATCGGAACTGATGTTTTCGATTCTATGATACGCATCATAGAGAGCAGGACGAATTAGATCGGTCATTCCTGCATCCACAATGGCGAATTGTTTGTTTACACCCTTCTTTACGTATGTCACCTTGGTGATCAAACTTCCACATTGAGCTACCAACGAACGTCCTGGCTCGCAATGCAACTTCTGTCCGTCTCTCAACTTTAGATGTTTTGCGAAAACACGGAAGTAGGATTCGAAGTCGGCGATAGGAATGTGATTCGGATGCTCATAGTTAATTCCTAATCCACCTCCGACATTGATGTTCTCAATCTTAATGCCCCATGAATCAAACTCTTCTTGCAGTTCGTTGATTCTGACACAAAGACTTTCGTATGCGTTCAAATCTGTGATTTGAGAACCAATATGGAAATGCAGACCGATTAACTTCAAGTTGGATGCTTTGTCAATAAACTGACATGCAGATTGAAGATCCTCCATATTGAAACCAAATTTGTTTTCATTTAGTCCTGTGGTAATCTTCTTATGGGTGTGCGCATCAATGTTAGGATTCACACGTAGTTCGATGTTGGCCGTTTTGCCCTTTGCTTTTGCCAATTCGTTGATTACTTCCAATTCAGGAAATGATTCTGCATTGAAACAGAAAATGTCATTGTCCAATGCTAAGTTGATCTCTTTGTCTGTTTTACCTACTCCGGCAAAAACAATCTTGTCGGCAGGGAAACCTGCATTAATGGCTGCTTGTACCTCATTGCCACTCACGCAGTCGGCACCCATTCCGGTTTTAGCAATTAGACTCAAAACTTTTTTGTTGGCATTTGCCTTGATGGCATAATGAACTATTGCATTGTGTTCCGTTGAACATTTTTTTACTAATTCTAGTGTCTTGTTCAACAATTCAACGTCGTAGTAGTAAAATGGAGTTTCAATATTCTTGAATTTCTCAATGGGGAAATTTCCTTTTATCATAATGTAATTAGTTAAAAAAGTTGTTTGTCTAATGCTTTTAATGCTTCTGCTTTATCTCTCGTGCGGATGAGGAATGAAATGTTGTGAGCGCTTCCTCCGTATGAAATCATGCGGATTGGCAGTTCCTTAAGCGCGGAGAGTATGTTGGCTTGGAATCCGATGTTGTTTTCTGGTAGGTCGCCAATCACACTGACGATGGTCATCTCTTTGTGAATGGAAACGGTTCCGAATTTCTTCAAATCATCCACGATTTCATCCAAGTGCTTGTTGTTGTCAATGGTGATGGAGACACCAATCTCGGACGTGGTAATCATATCGATTGGAGTCTTGTAACTTTCAAATATTTCGAAGATGCGACGCAAGAAACCATGAGCAAACAACATTCTGCTAGATTTGATTAAGATAGCGGTGATGCCATCTTTGGATGCTATGGCCTCTATCTTGCCAGTGTTGAATTGCGTTGATATGAGTGTTCCCTGTTTGTCTTTTTGGTTGATGTTGCGAAGACGTACGGGTACATTGGCCAACTTAGCTGGCAATATGCAGGTTGGATGTATAATGCGTGTTAGGAAGTAAGATAGCTCGGCGGCCTCGTCGAAACTAAGTCTTTCGACAGGTTTTGCACTTGGCACAATGTTAGGATTATTGTTGTAGATACCGATGGAGTCACTCCAGAACTCAATCTCTTCTGCTTGTACGGATGATCCGATCAGTGCTGCAGTATAGTCGTTTCCTCCTAATCCTAGATGATCTACTTCGTTATAGGCGTTTTGACAGATGGCACCTTCCGGTTATAGGCGTTTTGACAGATGGCACCTTCCGTAAGGAACAAGTTTTTACTCTCGTTCTCTGCAAGCAGTGCGTTTAGTTCCTCTTTGATGAAGTTGACATCAGGTTCTTCGTTTTTGTCAATCTTCATGAATGATAATGCGGGTAGAACAACGGAGTCCACTTTCTTGGATGAAAGATACTCTTGCATAAGATAAGAGCATAGTTGACCGCCTTGCGCGATGATTCTCTTCTCTTCGAACAATGTGAAGATGTCTTTTGAATAGTCGCGGATGGCATCAAACTTAGCAGTGATGTTTTTCTTTATGTCCTGCTCTTTTGCATTTTTCCCAAATAACTCATCTGCTAGCTTTATGTATTTTTGCTCTAATGCACTAATAAGTTCCTGTGCTCCGTCAGGATTCTTTTTATATAAATAATCGGCAATTTCAACCAACTCTTCTGTTGTCCCATCCATAGCAGATAGAACCACGATCCTTTTACCGTT
>CACZUS010000069.1 GCA_902784425.1 uncultured Bacteroidales bacterium | reverse complement strand
CGCACCTATCGCGAATAAGGCCTTTCAGAGAGAACCAGTTTACATTTTATTATTAACGTGTTATTTTTACTGTTAGATTATCCAAACATACAAGATAAACGCCTTTCGGCACTCTTTTTAATTGAATCTCATTCTTGTTTGGGATGATTTGAATCGTGTCAACGATTGTACCATTAAGATCGATGATGCGTAAGGTGCCTTCTTTTTTCGTATTCACATATAATTTATCTTCTGCTTGACTATAATAAATGATGGCTTCATCATCGAACAAAGAGACATTGTTTGATCCTATTGATGAGTATTCTCCATCTTTTTCTATCCGCACATAGTCAACAACTGCCCATGTCCAGATAGGTGTGAGTCTCACTTCGTTGTCACCCTCAGAAAACAGAAACGAACCCACAAGTGTTTCCCCCTGTTTATCTTCGCTTTTATCGTCTGAAGTGTTTCCTAATTCAATGGTATTGCTTTCTCCGTTCACTATGCAATCGATCTCCTTAAAACCGTAGATGGAGTTGTAACCGACATATACTTTATAAGCTCCTTTTTCTTCTAATGGTATGTTGATGTTGACGTAGTCTGTCGCTTCTTTAAGGTTCAACACTCCTGTTCCAGACATCTGTAACACTGTTTCATGGCTGGCGACATAGTCTGATGAACATTCCACCTCGTAGATGTTCTTCTTTGCAGACTCTTCGCATAGCGTGTCGTTGATCTCTTGCGTCTCTCCACATTTGTTGGAATATTTACGGAAGAAGTCCCATAAAGCCTTTGATGTTTGGAAATCATCATAATCATTTTTATATTCATGCCAGCGATTTTTCACCGAATAAAGAATCACCTCTGTGCCACAGTCGCCATTCTTGTAGTGTGTTTTTGTGCAAGAGTTTGAAACTTGTGTCACCTCTGGGGTGAGGTTGCAGTTGTCTTTTTTTGCGAATCCTTTTATAATAGCTGGAACGCCATTATAATCCACAAAAGAGTCTTCTTGCCCATGTATATGGCAGATAGGCACTGGACGAGAGCAGTTGAAATTCGCACCCCAAAGATTGTAGCCGGAAATGGGTCCGAAGGCGGCAAATTTATCTGCCACGTTGTTGATGATGTGGTAGGTCAGCATACCACCCATCGAGAAGCCTGTCATATATACACGGCTTTCGTCGATATTATATTCTGACGACATTTTTTTTATGATATCCAACATGAAATTTATGTCAGTCATACCATTGATGTCCCATTGATTACCATCTCCTTGAGGGTAAACGACTGCGAATTTAGCAGTGTCTGCAATTAGGTTCCACTGCGATGCTGTTTTCATATTTTCCATGTTATCTCCCATTCCGTGGGCAGCGATAACCAATGGTCGATTTTCTGTCAGACCATCAGGAACATAGACAAAAGCTTCTCTCCATTTGCCTCCTGTTTGAATGCGGGTTACTTGATTGTATTTGGCTGCCATTGTTGTTGTACAAACAAGCAACAAAATGATATGTAATAATAAGTTTTTCATGGATGTAAAAATTAGTGGTTATTTTACTATTTTTAATGTTAGATGGTTGAAATGCACAATGTAAATACCATTGGGTAGGTTATCAAATCGAACTACATTCTCCTTGCCTGTGATATGAATGGTATTGATGATTGAGCCATTGAGATTGACGACACGAAGCATTCCTTCTGTCTCAGAGTTAATGTGTAAGCATTGCTCTCTTTGTGCATAGTATAGTATTGTTTTGTCGTTGTATGAAGCGAGATCATTGTTGTCGGTCGATTGACACTTCTTCAGGTGAGGAGCTTTCGCTTCGTTTTTCCATGCGTCGGTGATGATTTTTCCCCAATTGCAAGACTTTCCCGAGGTGGATTGGGTTGCCAGTGTTGGATTCCTGGAAGGATCCTTTACAAGGTCGAGATATTGTACGGGATTACCGTTTCCATACCATGACCAAGCTAACCATCCGACTCTCTTCTCTTTGCAGTATGAGAGTATCTTGGCTTCGTCCACGTCTCCGTCGCTATGATACCAACCGAACTCTCCGATACATAGGGCAAGACCTTGATTTATAACACCATCAATGTTGGATGTCACTCTATTACTGTTGCCCGCTGTTCCGTACATGTGAATAGAGAATATTACGTTACTCTCCTCGTCAGCAGCCAGCACCTCCTTTCCGTAGGTGTGGATAGTGGAAGCGTTCTGCCCGTATCCTCCGGCATCGACCATGATACAATGCCTAAGACCTGCCTTTCGGATAATAGGAATAGCTTTTTTATATCCATCTCGCCAGTTGGCGGTCGATGATGAGTTGTGCCATTCGTTGGCGATGTTGATGATTACGTATGCTTCCGTTCCTTTTAGTATCGGTGCAAGATTGGCAAAATAGCGTGCTGCATCCTCCAAGTCGCTGATTTTATCGCTTCCTGTTTCATCGTGTACTTCAAGGATAGCTGCCATTCCATCTTCTCGACAAGCTTCAATCAATTTTTTCACTGATGAGGCATCATCGGCAGGGGTGCCGTAGTCTTTCCCGTCGGTCAGTACAATGCGTACGGCATTGGCTCCGTAGTTGTGTATCGCTTTCAATTGATCATAAGCAGAACTTTTGTACCATGTGTAAGCCATGCTGACCCCTCTCATGATGAATTCGTCGCCGCAAGCATCTAGAAGTTTATTGCCATCAACATGAAATCCATCAACGTCAGAGGTTGTAGGCTCCTGATAAGGCGAGTCGTTATCCAATTCGATGCGAACATAATCTATTGGAGCCCAAGTCCAAATGGGTGTTATCGATATTTTGTTTTCTCCCTTCTTGAGTGAATAAGATCCCACAAAAGCCTCCTTTTTCATATCCTCACCATCCGCCTCTTTATCGTAGTCGAAATCCACCGTTCCGAGAACGCCGTTCACACTGCACTGAGCTTGCTTATAACCATAAGAGGTGTTATAACCCACATATACCTTATAATTTGCAGCTGTCTCAATGTTGAAATTGAAATTGATGTAATCATCGTCGTTAGGAAGATTGACAACTCCAGTTCCAGATTGATTTTGAAGTGTAAGTAACGTTCCTTGGTAATCTGCACATTCAGCCTCCTTCTTCAGGTCAGTCTCGTATTTTTCACACTCCGTGTTGGGCATGTCGATCGGTTCATTGTTCAGCAATTTAAGCATTTGATTTGCGTATCGCACACCCAGTTTACGATAACTTTCTGCGGAGAAATGTACGTTGTCTCCTTGATGTCCCAGTCCTTCGGCAGAAATGACGTAAGAATTAGGAATAGTGGAAGGAACCTTTGCGATCACATCATTATGTCTTCCGCATGATCCTCCTTGCTCTGTGCGAACCACCTCACCGACAAGTAGAGGAACCTCTTTGCCATCCAAATTCAAATCATTTAGGATGTTCTCATAAACCTTTTTCACCTTTCCAGGCCAACTGTAATCACCTGTGTTCGTTTCCCCTTGATGCAAAAGGATCCCCTTGATAACACCTACTTCCTGAGCTTTTTTCGCACAGTCGATAAGTCTGCCGTATGGGTTGCCTCCGTATGCCCGAATGATCTCCTTCATGTAGTCTTCGACATTATATGAATAACTTAAATAATTATCCTTATCAAATAGTTTGATGTCGCAACCACCAACAGCAACTACAACCACTCCGACTTTTATTTCGGAAGAGAGATTGTCAATCATTGTCCTTCCAAAATAATCCGCTGGCCCCAATTGCTTATAACAACCAGCCAGTGGCGGAACAGCCGTGTACCATTTATACAACTCACGAGAACCACATGACTGGGTGGACATCATTTGAAACCGATCGCTTACCATCCTGTCTTGATTCTCTATTCTGCCTTGCCCCTCCATATTGGATTGCCCAAAACACAAATAGATGTGGAAATTGGGATCAGGAGCAGCAAAAGAATTTACACATTGTAGAATTAGATAAATTCTAATGAAAGATGAAATAATTTTGATTTTCATACGCGTTAGATTAAAATAAGGAACACTACGTCGGTTTGTTAAACTAAGTCTGACGGGTAGTGTACACCTTAAAGATTATAAAAAACTATTTAATGCAATTTTTTTTTCGCTTTCAACGAAAGATTTTACTTAACACAATGTTCAATCACAAATTTCGGTGAATAAGGATTTTCTCAGTTATCTGTGCGTGGCAAAAAGATATACATTTGTTGCTTTATTGCAGGTTGTGATGTTTATTTGTGGCAAAAAATATAATTTTGTCGCATCAGTGAATTTTTATATTATGCGTATAAAATTATTCATATTGTTTCTGGGTCTCTTTTCTTGTAAAATTTTATGTGCAGGTGAGCGACTTTATTTCGACCATTATGGAACGAAGGAGGGATTGTGCTGCGATTTCGTATTGGGGGTGGGACAAGATTCAAAAGGATTTATCTGGGTTGCGACACAGGATGGTGTGAGTAGGTTTGATGGTTCCTATTTCAAAAATTATTCGAAGAATAGAGGCGGATTGCTGAGGAATGACGTCAGTTGCATTACGAATACCTCGACGGGGGAGTTCCTTTTGGGTGGTGACAATGGTTTGTTACAGTCTTATGAAGCCTCTGCCGACACCTTCCTCGATAAACGGTTTCCTGAATTGATGGGGAAATATGTGAAATCCGTGACGGGTTTCTCACAACTGCAAGATGGAACGCTTCTACTGTTGACGACAAGTGGTGTTTTTCTGTATGATACACTCAAAAACGGTTTTGTAAAAGACTCGCTTTTGTCAGTTTTTACAACTCCATTGTTTGTGAAATCGTTTTATCAAGACAAATTAGGAAATTATTGGGTGGGAACTTTTGATGGACTTCATATTTTTTCTGTCCAAGGAAAAGAGAAGAAGTCTTATGGGCTTTCCAAAGATAAAGCGCCAGCTTCCTCCATCCTTGAACTCGATTCTACTCATGTTTTAGTCTCCACCAACATGGGCGGTGTATGGCTTTTTGATCTTTCAAGGCAAGAGGAACCGACATGTGAAGAGTTGAATACACCTTTCAAAAATATCTCTGTCATGTTGAAGGATTCGAAGAATCGGATATGGTTTGGTACGTGGGGGTATGGCTTGTGGAGAATGGATCAATTAGGAAAGTTTGTCGAGATTAAGACCTACGGAGAGAAGAATGATCTGAAAAAGATTCATGCGTTGTTTGAAGATTCTGACCATAGTGTTTGGGTGGGAACGCAGATAAATGGTTTGTTTCGTTATCAGTCTGAAGACAACTCGAAAGTCCTTCATTCTTCGATGATGGGATTCCCGAATGTGGATGCCTCTTGTTTCATTGAACGTCCCGATGGTAATCTGTATGTGGGCTCGGATGGAACTGGAGCTTATTTGGTGACTGATGAAGGAAGGTTTGTACAACCGATGAAGAGTTTCTCTGGTTTGGGAGGAAGTATCCTTTCTTTCTGTCGGTGGAAAGAAGACACCTCTTTGGTTTCATCTTGGTTCGGTGGTATTGGCAAAGTCTCTGCGGATGGGACGGTGACATCCATACAATATGGAGGGCTGACAAACACTGTCAATAGTTCCAAATGTGTACGTTTCATGAAAGATGGAGAAATATGGGTTGCCACACAAGGTGACGGTGTTTATGTGCGTCGTACGGATGGTTCGTGGGAGAAACGCAAATTCAATGTAAGCAATGAGATTGAAGATAAATGGGTTGAAGATATGGAAGAGAATCAAGATGGAACCAAATGGGTGGTTTCACCTTTCAATGTCTGGTATTGTGATGGCACTGATAAGCGCATATCTACATGGCAAACAGATCCTGATGCCTCTGAACCCTGTATTTTGATGGATGGAGCCTGTGATGAGGAGGGAAATCTCTATGTGGCAACCGTCTGCGGTGTTTTGCGTGTGTCTAAGGAAACGGGAGAAATGAATAGACTCGATTATTTGCCTGAAGCCAATTATGTCTCTGCACACTTCGACAAACAAGGATTTTTATGGTGCGATGGTACAGCAGGAATCTGTCGAGTGAATTTGAAGAAACAGACTTTTAGAAGGGTTCCTCTTCCGGTGGACAAATACGGAAAACTATTCTTTCAGCCTCGTGCCATATACGAAAGTTCGAAAGATAATATGTTCTTTGGATGTTCGAATGGTTTTATTGTGATGAATGCTAAGGATATAGATTCGATAAGAAGCGTTAAGTCCTTGATGTGGTCAAGAATAGTAGGAAAGAGGAATGGAGAAAATTGGTTTCCTTTACCAATTCGAGAACAGCAAATCAAATTAGAGGGAGATAATGAAGAAACCCGTATATCGTTTGATGTAGTCTCTTTTTCAGGAACGGATATCGTCTGTCAGTATAGATTGAAAGGATATGAGAATAGATGGCAGGATCTGTCTGGAAAGCGAGAGATCGTGTTAAAGCATTTGCCCGCTGGAAATTACGAGTTGGAATTATTGGTTTACATTGAAGGACATGAGGAGAATCCATCACAATTGAGTCTGATGGTGAATGTTCCCTCGTTGTGGTGGCAGTCTTGGTGGTTTATCACTCTTTTGACACTTCTTCTCTTCATATTGTTATATGGACTATATAAGAGATTAAAACGAGAGAAAACAGTTGACACATCTATTGCAACCAACGATTCTACGACAGATAATCCCGTCAATCCGTTTATGCAACAGGTGATGGCAGTTATTGAACAAAACTATACGAATCCGGAATTCTCGGTAGAGGATCTGGCGAAGGAGTTGGGTGCAAGTAAATCTACGTTGATACGAAGATTGAAACCGCTGACGGATTTAACGCCGGTGGAACTTATAAGTATCTATCGGTTGAAAAAGGCGGATGAGATGTTACGAACCCAGAATAAGCCAGTCAAAGAGGTGTCATTTCTGACAGGGTTCAGTAATCCATACTATTTCAGTCGTAAGTACAAAGAATACTTTGGTTATCCACCTTCACAGCAAAAGAGAGAATCTTAAATTCAAATAATGAAACTTATCAATAGAATTTATAAAACTGACATTGTGGAAGATATTAAAATTTATCAATCTCCTTTGCGGATGATATTGTTGACCATAGGATGTTTTGCATTTGCTGCTGTGGCTGGCTTTCTGCTTTATCATAATCATCTCAAAAGCCATAAAGATCTGATTATGTTATGGTTCGGTGTTGTATTTTTTGGATTAGGAGGTCTTATTCTGCTCTATAATACATTTAAGAGGATACTAAGGGCCGAGCCATTTTTGACAATTACAGCTGATCGTATTATTTATCAGGGTCTAAGACCATTCGTTGTCAATTTTGCTGATGTAGAATCGTTTACGATGGTGAAAGTGGAGAATCAGAAACTCATCGCTATACATTACAAGCCCAATGTGGAATCGCAGAAGATGGATGAGACAAGTTTTGTTGGACGAATTATCCGATTTTTCAACAAGCAAATGATAGATGCACAGGATACACTCTCTGCTGTAGGAACGAATATGAAAGCACAAGAACTATGTGACCTGCTGAACGAGAGATTGGAAGTGCATAATAGAAGCAAACAATAGAAATCTCTCAAAAATTCAGATGTGACCAGAATTGTATAAAAACATTGGACGTTCCGTTGTAGAGACGCAATGCATTGCGTCTCTACGTCAGCCGCGTTACCGCAGGAATTGCAGGTATGGGCAGGACACCCGAAACCATTATTGGAATACGGTGATAAACATGATCATTGGATAATGTAATAATCAACGGACGCCGCACGCGACGTCCCTACGGCTGTTGCACCACCGTAGCAATCTTCCTATCGAAAATCCAACTGATTCCTCCACAGACGATAGCGATGATTAAAAAAGATATGTATAAAACTGGGACGCCTTTTATCAGAGAAATTAATAGCGGAAATATCTTCCAGATAATAACAGGAATGGTTATTTTACCAGAACCTGTGTATGTTTTTCTTAATATCAGTCCGAAGCCTATTAAATACAAAGGTATGGGGAAGTAAAGGAGAAATGAATCATTTTTGAAAAAAATATACGTGAAAAAGAGCATTGCAATCAATAATACAGCTGACATACACTTGTCTGATATGGAAAAATCCTTGTTGTGACTTTTCTGCGCAACTCTATGGATAACGTAAAACCCAAGCAGATCCAACACAACAAACATAGCAAGGGGACTTAGCCATGAAAATATATGAAATCCACACTTAGGTCCGTTTCCGTTGTAGTATAGGTCCAGTCTGCTCATCAGGAAGAACCCGATGATGGCGGTGACCAACAGACACACTATCGTATGTGTCAATCTTATGCTTGTTATTGTATGTGAGTCTTTGTTTTTTGAATCCATGTTTATGTTTTGATGGAATTGTGTAGGATAAAACTAATTATTTAGCCCCCGTTTTCTTTTTTATCTCTTTGACTCTTTGGGGAGAATAGCGTTCCAATGTTACGCGTCTGTTTTGTTCATGTTCGGGTTCTGTTTCTGCATTGGGGATTCTAGGGCCTTTTTCTCCACAGCCAATTGCTTGAATTCTATTTGGATCTACACCGCGTTCGATGAGTATTTGACGTGTAAATTTTGCTCTGCTTTCTGATAATTTTTGATTATAGGCATCGCTGCCCCGACTATCTGTGTGTCCCACCACAAGAAATGTGTCATTGGGATATTTGGAGATGAACTCTGCCATTTCATCAAATTGTCTCCATTGCGCAGGTGGAATATCACCATTGAAGTCGAAACCATAATAATCCCACTCGAGTTTTGTCGAAGTAGAATCGGCATTCATGCTTTCCTCTTGTGCGACAGCCTCTTGAAAGGAGGTGAGGGCAGATAATCCTGCTGCTACACCCATCACTTTCAGAATGTTTCCTTTTTTCTTCTTTATCGTTAGTTGTTCCTCAATGTATTGACGTTCACGTTCGCAAGTAGGGCAAGTGCCCATACATTCGCCTGAATGGGTACATTCACAGGGAACATACTGAATATTGTTCAGATCAGCAATCTGTTTCCTAATAGCCTTAAGCGCTTCACATTTTCTCTTTCCGTTCGTCATGGTTTATTGGATAAAGGTGTTATCTGTCGGACAAAAATATGAAAATACATTGTTTATACAAAATTTCACCCATGGCGGTGCCATAGACTATATCAGGATGAGCCTTTCACACTCTTTTACCACCATAAGAAAGAAGTTATCAGAAAAACGAAGATTACTGTTAGAATCAGCCACATAATTATAATTCTAGAATTTTGATTCGATTTTTGTAGTTGATTCTTTTGACTCTTTGTTTGTGATGAAAATAATCGTAAGTGATTTATCCGACTCATATGGTAACTGATTTTGGGTTCGTATTATCTTGTTAGATTCTATATCAAAGTTATAAAAAAACTTTTTGTGAGTGAAACTTCATTTATCCGTTCAGAGGGGAGAGACATCATTTGCGTCAATATACCATTCCCATTTATAATCCGAAGATATGGGCTCTGATTCGAAGAGTTTCCCAAGATCTCTTTTTAATTTTTCATGTTAGAACGTTTTAATCGATTAGTTTAACATGAATATTTAATTAACATTACGATACCGCGTATAAGTGAAGCTATACCTATAAACATTATGCCATAGAAAAAGACACCAAGCATAAGGATAAATAGAACTACAGATATTATTATACAAACAATACCAATTATGATGTACCAAAAAGCATTGTTCCTTTTCTTCTTTCTAATTTGAGGCATTATATCATTTATAATCAAATCAGCTTCTCTTGCTCCTATTCCAAGTTTAGATAATTCTTCTTTTATCTCTTTTATTGATAAATCCTTTTCTTCAACTAGTTCCTTCAGAACGAAATCATGAAAATTTTTAGTATATGTCATATGGGCTTGTATTAATTTGTTAGACTCTTTGCCAAAGTTATAAAAAAAACTTATTTGTGAGAGTTTTTTCATTTTTTTTGTATGAGCCATTCAGTCTCGAGGTGAATTTATCGAACTCACCAATAGAAATTCCTCAAAAAATTTTTCAAAAATCAACCAAACTATTATCTTTACGGAGAAATAGGTAAATCCCTATTATTTGTGATGTTGATATGCGAAAAATAGAAATGGTTGACCTCCGTGGTCAGTACTCACATATAAAATCGGAAATTGATGAAGCAATCCAGTCGGTCATCGATAGTGCAGCTTTTGTTAAAGGTGCAAAGGTGACTGAGTTTCAGCATCATTTGGAGGAGTTCCTGCAGGTGAAACATGTTATCCCAGTGGGTAACGGAACAGATGCCTTGCAGATCGCTCTGATGTCTCTCGGATTGAAACCTGGTGATGAGGTCATTACCCCTACTTTCACATTCATTGCTACGGCTGAGGTGGTTGCTGTGTTGGGCTTGACTCCCGTATTGGTGGATGTGGATCCAACTACTTTTTGCATCTCTGTTGAGGCTTTGAAGAAGGTGATTTCACCGAAGACAAAGGCTATCGTTCCCGTTCATCTGTTTGGTCAAAACGCGGATATGGAACAGATCTTATCCATCGCAAAGGAACATCATTTGTATGTGGTGGAGGATGCTTGTCAGTCTATCGCTTCACGTTATACATTCAGTAATGGCGAGAGTCGTCCGTCAGGATGTATGGGTGATATAGGGTGTACCTCATTCTTCCCATCTAAAAACTTAGGTTGCTATGGTGATGGCGGAGCCTTGTTTACAAATGATGATGAGTTGGCGGAGAAGATACGTTGCATTGCCAATCATGGAATGAAGGTGCGTTATCATCATGATCGTATAGGTGTGAATTCTCGATTGGATAGCATACAGGCAGCCGTTTTGGATGTAAAACTGCCTCATTTAATGGAATATACGGAGAAGAGACAGGCTGCGGCAGCGTATTACACTCGTTCACTACAGTCGGTGAAAGAGTTGATATTGCCACAGATAGGAGAGAAGAGCACGCATGTCTTTCATCAATACACCTTGCAGGTGACGGATGGACGACGCGACCAATTGCAGGCTTATCTAAAGGAGCACGACATACCATCGATGATCTATTATCCGATACCGCTTCATCTGCAGAAAGCTTATCAGAGCGATCGGTATGGAGAAGGTGATTTCCCTGTGGCAGAAAAATTGTCGAAGACGGTGCTGTCGCTTCCTATGCATACGGAACTGGATGAGGAACAGTTACAATATATCGTTCAAGTAATAAAGGATTTTTTTCAGAGCCCATGTTAGATTACTTTGTACATAATACAGCCGTTGTGGATACTCCTTGTGTGATTGGTAAGGGCACAAGGATATGGCATTTCACTCATATCATGGCGAATAGCGTGATCGGAGAAGGATGTAACATAGGACAGAATGTAGTCATATCACCTGATGTGGTGTTGGGTAAAAATGTAAGAATCCAGAACAATGTATCGGTATATACGGGTGTGGTGTGTGAGGATGATGTCTTTTTGGGTCCGTCGATGGTCTTCACTAATGTGATCAACCCGCGTAGCTTCATCTCTCGAAAGGATGAGTTCAGACAGACATTGGTGTGCAAAGGTGCATCCATAGGAGCCAATGCAACGATTGTCTGCGGACATAAGATTGGTGCCTACGCTATGATCGGTGCAGGTGCGGTGATAACGAAGGATGTGAAACCGTATGCATTGGTGGTAGGAAATCCAGCCAAGCAAATCGGGTGGGTGAGTGAGCATGGAATGAAATTAGAGTTTGATAATAATGGTTACGCTACATGTCCGGAAACCGGTCAGCGTTACCAGTTGCAGAATGATTTCGTAAAAAGAATTGAGTAGGTATGAAAAAGATTAAATTCGCAGTGATTGGTCAGGGGCATATCGGAAAACGGCATGCAGAGATGATACGTCGGAATGAGAATGCTGAGTTGGTGGCCGTTTGTGATATATTGCCTAAGGAGGAAGTGGGACTGTCTGATATAGAGGTGCCTTATTTCCGCTCTATTGATGAACTATTGGATGCGGGTTTGGATTTGGATGTGGTGAATATCTGCACTCCGAATGCTTATCATGCAGAATATGCGATAAAAGCGTTAGAACATAGGTATCATGTGGTGTTGGAGAAACCCATCGCTTTGAAGAAAAGTGATGCGGAAAAGGTGGTCTTCAAATCGTTGGAGGTGTCGAAACATGTCTTCTGTGTCATGCAAAATCGTTATTCACCGCCTTCTGTGTGGTTGAAAGAGATTGTTACAAACAAAACATTGGGTGATATCTATATGGTGCAACTCAATTGCTTCTGGAATCGTGATGAGCGTTACTATAAGAAAGGTAATTGGCATGGCGATGGAAAATTGGATGGCGGTACTTTGTTCACTCAGTTCTCTCACTTCATCGACATCATGTATTGGCTGTTTGGCGATATAACCAATATCAATGGAAATTTCCACGATTTTAATCATCAACAATTGACTGATTTTGAAGACAGTGGTGTCGTAACCTTCGATTTCATAAACGGAGGAATGGGATGCCTGAATTATTCAACTTCTGTGTGGAATACGAATCTGGAAAGCAGTATCACCATTATTGGCGAGAAGGGTACGATAAAGGTAGCTGGCCAATATATGAATGAGGTGGTCTATTGCCACATCAAAGATTATGAAATGCCTACGTTGGCTCCTAGTAACCCGCCTAATGATTATGGCGAATACAAAGGCTCCGCTCAGAATCATCATTATGTGATTCAAAATGTGGTGGAGAAACTCAATGAATGCGGAAGTATCACTACAAACGTATTGGAAGGACTGAAGGTGATTGATATCATCGAACGAATCTATAAGGTTCGCGATGAAAAATGGAAGAAAAATTAGATTGTTCATCAAATATTCCCCGTAGAGACGCACGGCCGTGCGTCTCTATTTCCAATTTATTTCCGAATCATTTCCAAATCTCTTTGTAGTGACTCTTTTCAATCATTCCCTTGATAATCTCTTTAAATCTGCCTGGTATCCTTTTGTTTATCTCATCGATCATATAAGCAGGTATCGATTTATAGTATGCTTCCGCAATGGCGCCAGTGATGCAGGTTAGGGTGTCGGAATCTCCTCCTAATGAGATACCTAAACGAATGGCATTCTCAAAATCTGTGCTGTCGAGAAAGGCGATGATTGCTTCGGGAACTGTCTCCTGACAACTCTCGTTGAAACGATAGTCGGGTCTGATTTCGTCGCAAGTGCGATGTAAATCATACTGATATCTCTCTTCGATATACTTTTTTATCTCTTCTTTGCTGTGGTTGGTACGCGCCATAAAGATAGCTGCGGCTGTGGCTTGCGCACCTTTGATTCCCTCTGGATGATTATGCGTAATCTCAGCGGATATCTTGGCTACGCGTTCCGTCTCCTCCAATGTGTCGAAAAACCAACCTACGGGACTGACACGCATAGCAGAACCATTGCCCCATGAGTTATAAGGAGCCCTCTCTTTCGTGGTAAAAAGCCATCTGAAAAAAGAACCACCGTATCCACCCATCGGATTCTTGAAATCGTGAGCTATTCCCACAATCGATTCCTCCAAGGCCTTCGGTGAATGTGAAGGGTCTGTTAGCAACCAATTGGCCACAGCCATGGTGATGACACTATCATCGGTATAGTCGCTTCTATCTGTAAATAATGGGATGTCTGTCCTCTTAACATTGTTAAATTCGTAAATAGATCCCGTTGTGTCTCCAATAATTGCACCGTACATAATAATAAATTTTAAGTTTTACTTTTGATTAATTCTCTCGTGTTGAAAAAAAGTCACCTAATAGAAGATCAAAATTCAAATTTGAAATGACCACTCTCTTTCATCTTTTCGTATTTTTTGCGATTAAATCGGTATTTTTTTGCTTTTCGACCTCTTGTCACGGTTTGGTTCCCATTCTCCTCTGTCGACTCCCAGTCTTCAACCTCCTCCAAAATGTCCATCAACAACAACTTCTTTTGGAAGTTTCTTCTGTCGAATTGAATATTCAGAATCGCTTCGTAAAGACGTTGCACCTCGGGAATGGTGAAGTAGTCTCCTAACAGATCAAACCCGATTGATTCGAAATAGATTCGCTCCCGTAATGCTTGTTGGGCAACACGAAAAATATATTCGTGATCAAATGCTAACGGAGGAAGCTCCTTCAGACTGAACCATTTGGCGTCGCTCGCATCATCGCCTCCTTTTACATCCGTTGGCTTTATCAATGCTAAATAGGCGATGGAAACGACTCTTTCTCGTGGATCTCTATCCACTTTTGTAAATGTGTGAAATTGTTCTATATAGTTCGGAATCAGTCCTGTTTCTTCTTGTAATTCTCTTAAGGCACCTTGCTCTGCATTCTCGTCCATGTTTAAGAAACCACCTGGAAATGCCCAATAGCCTTTGTATGGTTCATTTCCTCTTTCAATGAGTAGCACCTTGAGGTCATTGCCATCAAAACTGAAGATGACACAGTCGGTCGTGACTGCCGGATGTGGATATTTATACGTGTATGACATCTTATTTCTATTTTGTGTAAATTATACACGACAAAAATAAACAAGAATTTTGAAACGACAAACTTTTTTGTGTAAAAATCACACAAAAAAA
>CACZUS010000068.1 GCA_902784425.1 uncultured Bacteroidales bacterium | reverse complement strand
TCCTCATCGGTGTAAACATTTAGGATTTTAGCCCAATGTAATACCTTTTTATCTTTGTCATAATGAGGAGTATCAGCCCATCCAGCCAAATCATATTCATAACCAGTTAATTCTTTTCTTTCTTTATTAGTTTCTCTTATTGACTCTTGCATATCTTCTAGCAAGTCATCGTAATCTATATCTTCAGCATCATCGTCTTTGATAAAACCATCTTTATTGAAAGAGACAAGGTATGCGATATCCACATTGTAGAATATTGTTGCCGTGTCAGAGATGAAAGCACCGATGATATCATCATCTTCTTCATTTTTCCAATAGCCTGTTTGTCCAACAATTGTGTCGGATAGGATTTTCATTAATACTTCTTTAAAACCATCAGAAATTGAGTCGTTCTCTGAAGTCGCAACAGCATTTGAATCTACCTCTGCCTCTCCTTGCGCAAATAAATTTAATGGCAATGATAGAAGAAGGGCTGCCATTAAAAAGTGTTTGATTTTGTCAAAAAATGATTTCATGAATACGTATATTTAGGTGTAAAAAGAGGGTGTATCAATATGAACTTTCGGGGTTCAGTTCAATACAGATACGCCCTCTTGAAAAAAAGAATATTTGTTCTAATCTTATTTATCCCCACGAATTGCTGCAATACCAGGAAGAACCTTACCTTCCATGTATTCCAACATAGCACCACCACCGGTAGAAACGTAGCTAACTTTGTCAGCCAATTTATTCTTGTTGATAGCTGCTACAGAGTCACCACCACCGATCAAAGTGAAAGCACCGTTCTCTTGAGTTGCTTTTGCAACAGCTTGAGCAACAGCTGAAGTTCCTTTAGCGAACTTGTCAAACTCGAATACACCCATAGGACCGTTCCAAAGAACTGTCTTAGAGTTAGCGATTACATTGCTGTAAGTTTTGATTGTCTCATCAGCAATATCCAATCCCATCCATCCGTCTGGAGTCTCGTTTGTCTTAGAGATGTTTGTGTTAGCATCTTTATCGAATTTATCAGCGTTAACAGCATCTGTTGGGATGTATACCTTAACACCCTTAGCAGCAGCTTTTGCCAATACTTCTTTAGCCAAATCAAGTTTGTCATCCTCACAAAGAGAGTTACCGATCTTACCACCTTGTGCTTTGATGAAAGTATAGGTCATACCACCACCGATGATAAGGTTGTCAACACGGTCGAGCAAGTTCTCGATGATCATAATCTTATCAGATACCTTAGCACCACCCATGATAGCAGTGAATGGCTTTTGTGCCTCGTTCAACACTTTGTCCATAGCTTTCAACTCGCTGTTGATCAAGAAACCGAACATCTTGTTGTTCTCGTCAAAATAATCAGCGATAACAGCTGTAGAACCATGTTTACGGTGAGCTGTTCCGAATGCATCATTTACATATACATCTGCATATGAAGCCAATTTCTTTGCGAAATCTTTTTGTGCATTCTTAAGAGCCTTCTTTGCTTCGTCATATCCTGGTTCGTCTTTCTCCATACGAGGCTTTCCTTCTTCCTCAGCATAGAAACGAAGGTTTTCAAGCAATAGGATCTCTCCTGGTTTCAATGCTTTTGCTTGTGCTTCTGCTTTCATGCAATCGTCGCAGAACTGAATAGTTCCTAAGTATTTCTCAATAGCAGGGACAATCTGCTTTAATGAATATTTTGGATCTGGATTTTGTTTTGGACGACCCATGTGTGACATCAAAATAGCGCAACCTCCATCAGCGATAATCTTTTTGATGGTTGGTAGAGCTCCACGAATACGTGTGTCATCACTTACTTCTCCTGTCTCTTTGTTCAATGGTACATTGAAGTCCACGCGAACGATTGCCTTCTTACCGGCAAAATTGAAATTGTCAATTAATTGCATAGTACTATTTTATAATTTGAATTCTAAAAATTCTTTTTAACGTTACAAAGATAACTTTTTTCATTTATCCCTGTATCTCTTTTGTCATATTATTTCTTAACTAACCGAACCTTTTTTATTAAATTGCCAGTTTTTAAGACAAAAATGTACTCTTGAGGGGGAATAGATGTGAGATTGATAGTTCCATCTTCTGCCACTTCTCCTTCTTTTTGTATTCTTCCTGCCATATCAATGAGCTCGTAACTTCCTCTCGCTGTACAATGTAGATAGTCTTGGGTTGGATTAGGGTAAATGGCCACCTGTATATTCGGTGTTTCTTTTACGTCATCCATGTTACGAATAGTGGGTGTGAAGAACAAGAACTTCTCTATGATGGTAACGTAGTCGATATCGTTCTTCTCTGCGTTGAGTATGTCAAAATGTGTGGCATTGTCGGCAATGTAGAACCATACGAATTGTGTCGTGTCGCTACTTGTATATTGTCTGTATTTGATGGATATGCCATCTTCTTTGGTGTCGGGCAACTGCTCCTCGGTGTATGTGCTGTCACATCCAATCTTCATGGCGTATGAGTGTACGTCATCTGGAATGGATTCGTTAAACAAACCTCCGTCATATTTGACAATTCCATCTGCTTGACTATGGAAGACACACAATGGTATGTTGATGGCTGGTGTGGTGTCGGTCCCGGCACTGAGAAAACCATGTACTACGCCTATTTTTTTTGCTTTTGAGTTCGGACTAAAGGCATATTTGTATGTCATGGCTCCGCCCAACGATGCACCCACAACAAATATGTCTGTGTTGGCATGATAGGAGGTTTGCAGTTCATTTATCACTTCGTTGATGAATTTTACATCGTCGATATTTTTATTTAGTTCGGCATATCCTGCCGCTTTTGCTTTCGGCATGAGGAAAGGAAGCAACATGGCGGCATTGCCTGCCATCTGCTCAATTTTGGAATATTGAATGCGTGTGCCAGCCCCCCATACGTTATTCACATGGAAACCATCGGGAAGTTTGCCGCGATCGGATAGTATGGAGTAGATATTTAAGATCTCTTCGTCTTGTTCATCCAAAGCTTCAGGGAAGACAACAATGGCATTGTTTAGATCACAAATGGCTTGTGGTGAACTGATCTCTGAAAAATCAGTTGCATTGAATCCCATAGGATGAAGTAGCACGAGAACAGGGTAATCGGTCGTGTCATTGTATGTGGATGGTGTATATAGGATATATGTCCTTTCGTATCCATCTATCATCATTGTTTTGTTTTCCGATGTTGCGTACGAACATACGGATGTCATGAGCATAAGATATAGTAATAATTTTTTCATCTTTTTATGAAGATTGATTTGTGAATTGCATCAGCTGTCTTGATGGAGAAGATATATTCACCAGCGGACAACGATGATATGTCAATAATATTATTTTCATTGCATCCTGATAGAACGACACAGCCCAATAGGTTTGTTATCGTATATTCTCCTGTCACTTCGCAACAGAGATTTTCTGTGGCTGATGTAGGGTAGATCAGTGGCTGATTGTCAGGAATAAGTGTCTCTTCAGTGGTTTTTGTTGGGAGTTGGAAGAAAAACTTTTCCAATTCATTCATATATCCAATATCATCTTTGTCTTCACTGAGAATGGTGAAATGGGAGACATTGGAGACGGCGTAGCACCATGTGGGATTATCTCCACATCCATATTCAATTTTTTGTATGGTAACAAATGTGTTGACGTTCTGATATGTATCAGTCACCTCTGCGCTTGTACACAGATTCTTAATAGGTATATTATTGAGAATGGATTGAAGAGAGTCGGTAAACAGTCCGCCGCTATAGGGAATGAGTTCATCCGACAAGCTTTGAAATACGCACAGAGGCATGTTGAGTGGCTTGGTGTCGTCTAGTGCTTTTCCGACAAAGCCGTGGATGACTCCCACCTTCTTAGCTTTATTTCCCTCAGAGTATGCATATTTATAGGCCATAACTCCACCAATGGAAGCTCCTGCCACATAGATATTGTCGTTGATGTTGTATTTGTTTTTCATCTCGTCCAAGACTTTATTGATGAATTTCACATCATCTTTGTCTTCACAGAGTTCGATATATCCTTTTGCCACTGCGTTTGGCATTTTGGAATTGATAAGGGAGGAGGCGAAGGAACCTGCTGATTTCTTTAGGTCTTCCATATAGATGCGCGCACCGGCTCCCCATACATATTTATCTTTCAAACCTTCTGGTAACAAATTGTATTTTATCAGTGTTCCCATGGCTTCAATCACTTCATCATCGTCTTCATCCAATGCTTCTGGTAATACGACGATGGCATCATTTCGATCGCAAATTTCTTGTGCTCTACAGGTTTCGGCAAATGACAAGGCACTAACTCCTGTTGAATGGAGTAGAACCATCACAGGACGTTCTTTATCGCCATTTTGATAGTTGCTTGGGGTAAATACAAAGTAGATGCGTTCAAAATCATCGACAACAGTTCTCTCCATTGTGGATTTGGCAAATGAGCTGATCGATATGAAAATAAGAACTGTCAGTGTTATAATGTATTTCATAATGATATGGTTTCTTGTTCGAAATGCAAAAATAGAAAAAAAATGATATGATGAAATGATTTTAAGTGAAACATCTATTTTATAATATGAAAGGTGATATCTCTCTGATTATTGATGAGTTATTCGTCCTCCTCATATATGTTTTTCATGTATTCTTCATAGGAAATGTAACGTCCTCCCATGCTTTTCAGATGGGGCGTTTCGAACTGGCAGTCGATCATGTTTCCTCCGGCGCTTTCAAGCGTCTGTGCCAAACATATCAAGGCAAGTTTTGAGGCACTTGGAACGAGCGAGAACATGCTCTCACCAAAGAAACATTTACCTAATGTCACACCATACAAACCTCCCACAAGCCGATCTCCTTCCCACACCTCTACACTGGCTGCGAAACCTTGTTCGTAGAGACGAATATAGGCATCTATCATATCCTTTCCCAGCCATGCTCCTTCTTGTTTAATGCGCAACCCACTGCAGGAGAGAATCACTTTCTCAAAATCATGGTTTAGGGTTACTTTGTATGTATCCTTGTTCATCATGGTGCGCATGGAGTGGGAGATGTGAATCTCACTTGGGTAGATGACAAAACGTTTCATCGGACAATACCACAATATGGGACTATCTCGGAAAGAGTACCACGGGAAAATACCATTGGAATAGGCCAATAGAAGTCGATCGACTGATAGATCACCACCTACGGCGAGTAGTCCGTCTTCGTCTCCGTAATGCGGATCAGGGAATTCGAGTTTGTCTGTGAGTTTGAAAACCATTTTTACTTTCCGATTGTCAGTTTCTCATCTTTTAAAATCACCTTTGCTTTCTTTGCACCTTTCAGCGAACCAAAGAGTACCTCCTTGCTGAGTAGCGTGGTAAGGTGTGCACGGATTACTCTATCCATCTCTCTTGCACCATACTCTTTCGAGAATCCTTTCTTCAAAAGGAAGGCATGTGCTTCATTCGACAAGGTGAGCGTGATACCTTTTGCTTTCATCTTCTTTTTCAAGATACCCACCTTCTTATCCAACACCAAACCTGCCATGGTTTCATCCATATCATTAAACACAATGATATCGTTAAGACGGTTGATGAACTCTGGTTTGAATGTTTTTTTCACTTGATTCAACATGGCCTTACCCGTGGTGACTTGTGATCCAAATCCGACACTTGCCTGGTGGGCATATTGTGCACCTGCATTGGAGGTCATGATGAGAATCACATGACGGAAATCAGCTTTGTTACCTTTATTATCCGTTAGTTTGGCATAATCCATTACTTGCAATAGAATATTGAAAATATCTGAATGTGCCTTTTCAATCTCATCCAATAGTAACACACAGTTTGGTGTCTTTTTGATGGCATCTGTTAACAATCCGCCATCTTCATAGCCTACATATCCAGCAGGCGAACCAATCAGTTTGGCAACCGTGTGCTTCTCTGCATATTCACTCATATCGAATCGAACCAGCGAGATACCCAGTTTTTCTGCCAAGACTTTGCAGAGTTCTGTTTTTCCAACACCGGTCGGACCAACAAACAGCAGACTAGCGATTGGCTTGGATTCATCCAACAATCCTGCTTTTGACATTTGAATAGTCTCGACGATCTGACGAACAGCATTGTCCTGACCATATATATTGGCAAGGATATCCTTTTCAAGCGTTTGTACTAACTCATTGTTCTCCTCTTTCAACGCATTGGCATCAATCTTACATATCTTATATAGGAGTTGTGTGATCATCTCCTTGTTGATAACTGGTTGTTTGACCCCTCTGTGTGGATGTGTCTCTGCATAGGCACCAGCCTCGTCGATAAGATCGATGGCTTTGTCGGGCAGGAAACGGTTGGCAATGAATTCGGCACTGGAGCGGACGGCATAATCAATCGCCTCCTGATCGTATATAACGTTGTGAAACTCTTCATAAATGGGTTTTAGTTGAGATACAATCTCAATGGCCTCTTCTATAGAGGGCTCCAGGATATCGATTTGCTGGAAGCGACGGACGAGACCTTTGTCTTTCGAGAAGTGTTTGTTGAACTCTTCGTAGGTGGTACTTCCGATAAAGCGGATATCACCACTTTCGAGGTATGGTTTTAACAGGTTACTTGCGTCAAGCGATCCCTCACCAATCTGACCGGCGCCCACAAGGTTGTGGATTTCATCGATGTAGACGATGCATTTCTCCTTTTGACGAAGACCTTCCATGATTCCTTTGAGTCTCTTTTCAAAGTCACCTCTGTATTGAGTGCCAGCGATTAGGTTTCCGATATTGAGTTCATATATTTTATACCCTTTCAAGCGTTTAGGAACTTTCCCTTTGTTGATGCGGTTGGCCAGACCATAGACGAGTGCGGTTTTTCCCACACCAGGTTCTCCGATGTGCAGAGGGTTGTTTTTCTCCTTTCTGCAGAGGATCTGAATGGTTCGTTCCAATTCCTGTTCTCTGCCGATGAGGGGATTGTGTCCTTCCAGTTGGTCGTTGATGCACACCACCTGCTCTTCCCATTCCTGTGCGCGATTCTCGTCAGATGATGCTTCATCGCCATATTCAGTGGAGAAGATTAAATTCTCCATATCAGGGAAATTGACGTTTTCAATTATCTCATTTAGGATATTATCATTGGATTTGGATCTCCCTGCTTTCGAGATTTCGTCGCTATCAATCAGGTCGCTGAGGAGGTCGCCGAAGTTGCCTGTCATATATTTTTTTATGAAAAAGGCAGCATGAGAATCGATTAGATCTTCGTGTAGTACTTGAATGACATGCGTCACATGGATAAGTTCCGAGTGAGCAAAATGAGCATTTTGGACAAGTTTAAAGAAGAGTGATTCCATTTGGGCGGAAAATTCCGGTTGGAACTTTTCCTTTTCCTCTTTAGAGAGTTCGATATGTTCAGTCTCCTTGGCGATATAATTAAGGAGTTCCTGGTGAAGGCCATCCAAATCAATGTAGTTGGAGGCTATGGAAGTAAACTCCTTTTGTTCGAGTAGAGCCAAAAGCAGATGTTCCGGCAGTACATATTCGTTGTCGAAGAATACAGTTAGGTCTGTTGCACGCATGAAGGTGTTTTCGACTATTTTATCTAGATGCATAGTTTCCATAAGAAGTAATTAAGCTTGTTCGTAAGTGATTTTAAGCGGGAAGTTTTCCGCGCGAGCCATTTGAATGGCTTTGTTCGTTTTGGTGACAGCGATGTCGTAGGAGTAATGACCGACGATAGCCTGTCCCTCCGTATCCACTTGTACGGTAAGTTTGACTGCTTCGCTTTCCGATTTACGAAAAACAACTTTAAGAACTTTCACAACAAAATCGTAGGTTGTGAAGTCGTCATTATGAAAGATGACTACATAATCATGCGGTTCTTGCAGGTTAGTGCGAGTACGCTCTTTAACAGATGTATTTTGTTTTGCCATGGTGCAAATTTACGGAAGAATTAGAAATAATAAGGTATGAAATGAAATAAAAAAGAGAAACATTATAGAACTCACTTATATATGTGGGAAAGGGAGGGGGAGAGAAGTCTGTCATGAACGGTTGTCTGACATAATGTCAGATTAACTGACAAGAATGGGGGATAAAAAAAGGAGAAAACTGACAAAAATAAGGAAGAAATTATGAAAATGGATTTGGCATAAACTTTGATTTATGAAAAGTGTGACATTGAAAGAAGGATGTTCACAAACAAAACTAAAAACGAAATAATTAATAAAAAACATATAGATATGGGAAAGATTATTGGAATAGACTTAGGAACGACAAATTCCTGTGTCGCTGTGATGGAAGGTAATGAACCTTTGGTCATTGCAAATAGTGAAGGTAAACGTACGACACCTTCTGTGATTGGATTTATTGATGGTGGAGAGCGTAAGATTGGAGATCCTGCAAAGAGACAAGCGATCACCAATCCTCAGAAGACAGTTTTTTCCATAAAGAGATTTATGGGAGAGACATTTGATAGAGTAACGGCAGAGGCTGCACGTGTACCATATAAAGTGGTATGTGGACCAAACAATACACCTCGTGTAGATATCGACGGACGTATGTATACGCCACAAGAGATTTCAGCTATGATTCTTCAGAAGATGAAGACTACAGCAGAGGAGTATCTTGGAGAGACAGTAACTGAGGCAGTTATCACCGTACCAGCCTACTTTAATGATGCACAACGTCAGGCTACAAAAGAGGCAGGAGAGATTGCAGGTTTGACTGTAAAGCGTATTGTCAATGAGCCTACGGCAGCAGCTTTGGCATACGGTTTGGATAAGAAGAGTCAAGATATGAAGATTGTTGTCTTCGACTGTGGAGGTGGTACACACGATGTGTCAGTCCTTGAGTTGGGAGATGGCGTATTTGAAGTAAAATCAACCGATGGTGATACACACTTGGGAGGAGATGACTTCGACCACAGAATCATCGAATGGTTGGTAGATGAGTTTAAGAAAGACAACAGTGGAGTTGATTTGAGCAAGGATCCTATGGCTCTTCAACGTTTGAAAGAGGCAGCAGAGAAGGCTAAGATTGAGTTGTCTAACACTACTTCAACAGAAATCAACTTGCCATATATTATGCCAGTTGACGGTGTGCCAAGACACTTGGTTAAGACGTTAACACGTGCTAAGTTCGAGCAATTGATTGATGATTTGATTCAACGTACGATTGAGCCATGTAAGACAGCATTGAAGAATGCAGGTTTGACTACAAGTGATATCAATGAGGTCATCTTGGTAGGAGGTTCTACACGTATTCCTGCTATTCAGGCAGCAGTGGAGAAGTTCTTCGGAAAGGCTCCATCTAAGGGAGTAAACCCTGATGAGGTGGTAGCAATCGGAGCAGCTATCCAAGGAGGTGTGATGACAGGAGAGGTAAAAGATATCTTGTTGTTGGATGTAACACCATTGTCATTAGGTATTGAGACAATGGGAGGTGTGATGACGAAGTTGATTGATGCAAATACGACGATTCCAACGAAGAAGTCAGAGGTATTTACCACAGCCGTAGATAACCAGCCATCCGTTGAGATCCACGTATTGCAAGGAGAGCGTTCAATGGCAAAGGATAACAAGACCATCGGACGATTCCACTTGGATGGCATTATGCCTTCACCACGTGGAGTACCTCAAATCGAGGTTACATTTGATATAGATGCAAATGGTATCTTGAACGTATCTGCAAAAGATAAAGCAACAGGTAAGGAGCAGAAGATTCGTATTGAAGCATCATCCGGATTGTCAGATGATGAGATCAAGAGAATGAAAGCAGAGGCAGAAGCTAATGCAGATGCAGATAAGAAGGAGAAGGAGCGTATCGATAAGATCAACCAAGCTGATAGTGTTATCTTCCAAACAGAGAAGAACATGAAGGAGTATGGTGACAAGCTTCCAGCAGACAAGAGATCTGCAATCGAGGCAGCATTGAGTCGATTGAAAGATGCACACAGAGCACAAGACATCGCAGGCATCGATGCAGCAATCAATGATGTGAATGCAGCTTTCCAAGCAGCTTCTCAAGATATGTATAATGCACAAGCTCAAGCACAGCAAGGACCTCAAGGAAATCCAAACCCAGGTAATGCTGGTGGCAACAACGGTGATAATATCACAGATGTTGATTTTGAGGAGGTCAAGTAATTAAAAGTAATAAAATGCAACAAGGCGTGTTGCTCGTATGAGTGACACGCCTTTTTTATCTCTATACACTATGGCAGAACAATTCAACGAAATAATCAAAAGTGGACAGTTAGTCTTGGTGGACTTCTTTGCCACGTGGTGTGTCCCTTGTAAGCGTATGCATCCCGTATTGGAACAGTTAAAGGAGCAGTTGGGTGACAACATACGCATTCTGAAATTGGATATTGACAAGAACCAAGCCATAGCCTCGGCATATCGTGTACAATCCGTTCCCACACTAATGCTGTTCCGCAACGGAGAGATGGTTTGGCGGCAGAGTGGGGCGATGGGGGGTGGTGAGCTTGGAAGTATAGTTCAGCGGTTTATGTAATTTGTGCCGACTATTATAGAGGGAGCATCAAAAAATTGAACTGAACCCCGAAAGTTGGACAAAAAAACTTTCGGGGTTCAGTTCAAATTTGATACGCCCTTTTGTTTCTTTTATTCTGAGAAAATTTATTTACACTTAAATCCTCATAAAAGTGAGTAGAATGTTTCTATGGAAATACCCCATTTACCCTCTCACCATTCGTGAATATTCTTCTTTTTCTCGTTCTTTATGTGAACTATCTTCAAGATTGTTGCACATTTCTTTTGCCCATTGTCGAACTGTTTCATTAGGATGGTCAATCAATGGCTCTATATATTTTTTCTTGTCTGCCACATAATCGGAGTATCCTCCAAAACCGGTCCATCCTTCAGTCTCCATATTACAAGCAAATTCATTTAACATTCGTTTATCATCGCCATAATTGTCACATAGCCACAAAAAGAATTTACTTAATGAGACAGAACCATTCTCATTATCATAAATAGGGCACATCCTTGCTAATCTTTGAGGCAATATAGATGGATAACAACTGCATTTCTCTTTCAATTTACTCTCATCACATTGGAATAACGGCCCCTTGCCTTGCCCAAATCCTGAGCCCAAATATAGATACATCCTCAGAAAGAACATTAAACGATTATCATTAGCCACCAAAACCTCAAGAAGATCATCTAAGATGGCATCTTGATATTTGGGAAGCAAGCTATGATATATATGATCGAGTAAAGTCGAATCAAGAATGTTTTCTACTATAAGTTTCACGACTAACGAATGAACATTATACGCAAACTCAGCATCATTATCGACATCCAAGACGTCGCTAATATTCCTAATAATATCTTGTGATTGTCCTCTATATTCAGAAGAAAATGGATAGGAAAGTAAAGCCCTCTTGAATATATCAAGACAATTCTGTTCTTTTAAATCTTGAATGTTAAAACAAATGAAACTTAGTAAATGTGGATAAACAATTGTATATGGATTCAGTTGTGCATCATTCAATGCTGAAAAATTTGAGAAAATATTTTTTATGCTTGAACCGCAACGTCTTAGATAGTTATTAACACAAGTGTCATCAAAGATGCCATTCTTTGCATACTTTATCACATCATTAATTAAATCACAGTTCTGTTGATCTAAAATGCCCAATAATGAAGAATACATCCTAAAATAACCCTTTTTGTATAATTCATTATTTAGTTTTTTTATTAGCTCCTTATTGGATATATATTCAGCTAGTATATAGACAAAAGAGGATTCAATATCTTTATCTTTGTTACATATTCGTTTAAATATTTCACCCAATAAACTATCCAATTGTTCTTTCGAAATTTGCTGAGACAATATGTGTATAAACTGATAAAGATTGAATTTTTGTTCACCTATCATTTTATCCAATTCATTCGTCTTGTAAATTTCCTTATCCAAGAATTCTGTCACAAACGGCATCATCCCCTCTTCTATATTTTTTTCTTTCGCCTTCCAATCTGAATTTCTTTTGAATAGTTCATCATGGACAAAAACCTGCAATTTTGCATAAAATGTTTTCGGTGATAATTTTTCGATCCATTCTTTGCTCTGTTTTAATTCGTCTTTTGTACCTTTGGTCCAATAATTCAGATTTCGACTTAATTCATCACGCATCTCGACCCATTGATTGTTTTTGGCTTTTGCGAATGTTTCAAGTTTTTCAAAAAGAACAGACAGTAATCCTAAATCATGAAAACTATGAACATGTTTTTCGAGAATTTTACAAATAGAATCAGTTAAATCGGGATTGTTATTCATCATTCTTATCAGAATATCGAGACATTCGGTCCAATACTCTTCAATCTCATAATATGTTGGTTGGTAATCCTCGTCGTTCGAGCCTTTATATGATATAAATCTGACGAAATGGTTTGAAATAAAAGCATGGTCAATTGCTCCAAGCAACAAGTTTTGAGCTTCTTCCATCGGTTCAAAATAATGCAATATATTTATTCTGGCCTTTAAATTTGCTTTCGTACCAGATAAACCCAGATGGAATAATTGGAAGAACTGATCTGTCGCAATATTCGATATTTGCTTATTTTCTGCGAGTGCTAATCTCCCTAAAGATTTAGCAATAGGTTCAAATGCATCTTCATGCATGACAATATTTTCCATTGCCCAAATCAAATTTCTACGAGCTTCATGGTCAAGCTCGTTTTTGAGCCAGTCTATTGATTTACTCGAAATCAGACTTTCCAAATTCCTCGAAACCATCACAGGACTCACTAAACCCATAGAGAGGAATAGTTGTGAGCCTGATTTTGAAAAGGCTATCCTCTCATCATGAAAAGAACCGTTATCTGGATTATTGTATTTATCAAATAACTGTTTGGCACGACTGGACTGAGACATCTCAGAAAATCTATTACAAAGAGCACGTGTTAATCTTTGGGATAAATTCTCATTTTGTTTCGTGATATCATCATATATTTTTCCAAAGGAATTTTCATTATTTTCTACCCATGTTTCTGTCATCCATTCAGATAAAGGTCGTGGTCGTATCCTTAAACAATTCCCCGCTATCTCAATTAACTGGCGTTTTTCAAACCCTTTTATGGCTTGGTCAAAAACATTAATGATAACATCTTGGTCTGCTGCAATTTGATGTAAATCATATTTATTGGTGACATAGTCATATTCATCTTTTACTTGATTTATATAGCCTAACGGCTCAAATAAAGACAACGAATGCAATGCTTTGATTTGTTGTTTATCATCCTTAATGTCTTGAATGCTATCTAACAATGAATTTGTTATTTTAGTTATATCACCAGATTTAACATCTCCATTTCTTTTATACGCATCGATCATTAACTTTGTCATAAAGGGGATGTTCTCACTTCTTTCTTTTATAAATGCCTTAATTCCATCTTGTCCAAGAAGGGCTGGCTCTTTTTCCAGCATTTTATCAATCACATCAGCCGTTTCGTCAATATCCAAAGGCAAGCATTCATTGCCTCTTTTCTCATCAGGAATAAGGTTATTATAGATTGATATTATTCTAATTTGCGAGTTGAGATCTTTTATTGAATTCTCTATTTTCAACAAATCTTTATTCGGACAATTATCAATAATTAGCACCCCATCCTTAACTTCCCCCAAAAGTATAGGTATTTTGTCAAAACATTCTGGAGTAGGAGTATAATAAACATTACATTTATCTCTGAACACATCAAAGACCATTCTTGTTTTTCCCATTCCTGACAAAGCCATTAAACGAAGTCTCTTTTTATTGTCATCCGCTAATTTAGATTTTATACTATCAATTTTATCATTGGTTTCAAAATCACCATTAAATATCGAATCCGAGAATTCTTTCCTGTATTCCTCCAATGGTTTTATGGGCTTTATTGATTCCAGAAAATCTCTTTTTTCACGCTCTTCATTTTCCTTTTTTTCTATGGTTGCTCTGTTTATACTTTCTTCTGAAGTAGGGAATGGATGAGACCATATGCCATCTTCCCCATATTTTTTACATATTTCGAAAGATCCACCATTTTCCTGACAATAGATAGATACTTCTACCTTCTCTCCCGGGTAATAAGTTACTATTTGAAAGGCATTTTTATGTCTATCATCTGACGTATATTCATTTTCAGAAAGGGAACCAGCTGTGTTTACGTCAAGAAAGGAATTGCCGCTTAGCATATATGCAAATTCCACATGATTACTATGTGTATGTCCAGAAAAAAACATATCATAGTTATCTGCCAATTTATCCTTAAATAAATCTTTTTCAAACTCCTTTAACATGTCATATCGATAATGAGTAGTTGCAATTCGAATATCACAATTTTTAAGGATTTGAGTTGATTCATCAATTTGTCGCATTCCCAAAAGAATCCTTTTGTCGTCATTGAGTCCGCATCTCCATATAGTATTAAGACTAGAAACCCCGACCTTTAAATTTCCTATGGTCAATATATAATTGGATTGGTATTCGCCCTTAATATAACAGAAAACTTCACTCTGCAATGGGGAAAAATGGTTGTCTTCAAATGCCTTTATGTCCTCAAATCTTTTTTTCGAAAATTCATCATTAGCATTATTTCTCATAAAAGTGTCAACCGACTCTTCGTCTGTTAAATCACCATCAATTTCTATATCTCCATAACGAGGAATTTTACCATGAACAATATCGTGGTTCCCATATGTAAAAACGAATCGTTCCTTCCCTATTTTCAACGTCTTACATATTTTGGAGATAACAATCTCATCAAACTTTTCAAAAGCCTCTCTGATACTTTTAAATCCTTTCCCGCCTTGATTCACCATATCACCTGAAAACACAACAAGATCTATGGGCTTACTCATTTTTGCTAAAGCATCACAAAAATAACTCATCAAATTTTCTGCTTCATTAATACGATCCCCGTCTAAATGGAAATCAGAAAAATGCAGTATTGTTAATTCCTTGTTATTCATGGTATAAGATGAAATTTTTTTTTTAATGGTTCTAATTTGGTCTCTAACATACGCATATCAAAGTCCATACCATATAGACACCTATATAAATGCAAAAATAAGAAAATAAATATGTATTAAAGACAAACTGATTGATGAAAATAAGTTTCCACTTACTTTTTGAAGTATGGGATAATAAGTGAGCTGAATGGTGTGATTCAGGGGTATAGATGAGGTTGATTTTGCTCCCGTTCCCAGTATTCGGATTGACTATTATTTTTATGGTCACGACCAAAAGTTGTCACTAGTGGCAGTTTTTGGTCGTGACGTTTATATCTCACCTCAACCTCGACACCGCCGCATCAAACACCCTCGCATTCACAAAGTTTCTGAAGTCGGTATTGGCGAAGTAGGTTTGAACGAATTCTGTTTTCTCCTCCAACATGGCAGCTACAATTGCGGTAATGTCATCGTTGAAGGTTATTTGAGCGACTTGGGTATCACCATTTTTAACC
>CACZUS010000067.1 GCA_902784425.1 uncultured Bacteroidales bacterium | reverse complement strand
CAACAGCCAGAAAAATAAATATAATGTTTAATTTAACTGGAGGACAAAAAAATGTTATTAGCAAGAAAATCTGAGGATTTCATTCCTACATTATTCAACGATTTATTTGATTTGAATTGGAACAACTATCCAATCAACACAACCCCACAGATGAACATCAAGGAAAACGACAAGTCGTACGAGATGGAATTGTGTGTGCCAGGCTTAACTAAAAATGACTTGAACATTTCAATCGACCAAGATAACAATCTGATTGTTGAAATGAACAAGAAATCAGATAAAGAGGACAAAAACAGTCGTTATCTGCGACATGAATTCACCTCATCTCAGTTTAAAGAGATTATGGCTTTGCCAGACAACATCAACAAAAACGAAATCAATGCGAAAGTGGAAAATGGAGTATTGAACATAATCCTGCCTAAACAAACCGTAGAAGAGGCTAAAAAGTCGATCAAACAAATTGACATTCAATAATGCCAATAAAAAAATTATTGCTATCCACCAATAATGAATTAGCATGAAAACAGTCCGCATAGCTACTACGCTTTGCGGACTGTTTCTTTATAAGAATATAATCGCATACTTTATTTGATTCCCTCTCCCTTGTCATTCAAGAAGTACCATCTGTTTTTGTACTTTACTCGTAATAACTCATCTGAAAAAGAGGATATCTCTTGGAATACTTTTTCTTCGCCCGTTTCTACATTTTTTATCTTGTAAATTTTGGTTTCGTAATCTTGATTACACATAAATTTCACATTCAATTCATTGTCTTTTGAGGAATTGGTGACATCATAATCATGAAGTGGACGGTATTGGAAAAGCGGAAGAGCATGATATTTTGACAAATCCGCAAATTTTAAAATTCCAGCACCCAAATAGTCGAAAATAGGATGAACTTCAGGAATCCATGCAGTGTCTCCTGTAACAACATCAATACAAATATGAGAGAGCTTGCTTTGGCTTTCAGCAGATGCTGCCCGTATGATTCTATTGCTAAAAGCAGTTCGACTTTCAAGATTTAGAGGTTCCTCTATTATTGCATTACCTTTAGCATCTTCATACATCCATGATGAAATATCATTCTTCACTACTAATCTTAGTCTATTTTGACCAACAGGAATAATCATTGGATTCACCTCTTTCCCATCCAAGGTGTATAATTTTTTTTGTTTCGCTGATTCTGGAATTTGTATGCCATTTTTACTCGCAAGGTCTTCGAGCGCTGATGTTGGATCCGAATGTCCATCAAAAAATAGATACTTCCCATATACATGCGCCACATCACATAACTTATCTGCTAAAATCTTATTGTTCCTATAAATGGTCGTGGTCAATGGAAAGACTTCCCGCCCAAATTCAGAATCAAAGATGAAACACTCATTATACAATACAGTTCCATCGATATACTCGCGAATACCTTCTATGTTAAATGGGCAAACAACATTAAAATTCATATCGACGACACCACACTTGCCGTCTTTTTTCATCACAAGACATTCTCGGACTTCTCGACTGAGACAATGATAGGATAGATCTTGGAACCCTTGTTTTTTCAATTCTTCAACACCTAAAT
Source organism: uncultured Bacteroidales bacterium (assembly GCA_902784425.1). Classification (GTDB taxonomy): domain Bacteria; phylum Bacteroidota; class Bacteroidia; order Bacteroidales; family Paludibacteraceae; genus UBA1181. The sequence goes on along the minus strand of CACZUS010000067.1, from coordinate 13,627 downwards.
AATTTTTCTTTCCTTCCTTCGTAATAGAAAGAACTTCTCCTGTAAGGATATTCACCACCGGCCAATCATTATCCATCGTAAATAGGAGTTTCCCATATTCGAAACAATAAGTGACTTTTTTGCCTGGTTCAGTCTCAATTTGTATGATATCCACTGGTTTGAAATAAGAACATTCATTAATTCTCCAAGCAGGCTCATAACACGAAGGAAGTCGATCGATTCTTATCACTTTCCCCTCTGGGACGACTCTATTACCCATGCTGTCGATAACACCTACCGATTCGTCACACCATAGTCCGTTTCTAAACTTTCTGTCTCCTTTTACATTCTCAAACTGTAATGGTATGACCACCTCGCCGGATTTGTTAATGAATCCGGATTTGTTATTTTTTGTCACAAGAGCTCTGTTCTCGCTGAAAACTCCCACATAATCGTAGTCTTTGATTTTATCGTTCAACGTCTTTGTTTGCTCTTTTGTAAGTGAGGCGGATGATGCTACGAACGCAACTGATAATGCGAATAGAGTGCCAATGATTCTTTTCATAAAACAATAATTTTAACCTAACAAAAAACGGAACTTTATCGTTCCGAATACTTCTCTAACATACTGCAAAATTAATGAATTTATAATTATGCTGAGACCAACATATTCATTGTTTATACATATTTATATATATATATGGTGAACCCACCATAAAAAAATTGAATTTACAAAGTCCATCGAAAAAAAAAGCAAAATATCGTATTGATACTCAACTAATTAAACATAACTTTCAGATATAATATTACTATTTCTAAGATAAAATTTTAAAAAATTAACCATCATCTTATATCCACTACATACAATTTAACAAAATTTATCGTTATGTAAGTAGAGATAGCAAACCCGATAGCACAACTTAATTTTTAGGCATATGAAAACGAAGAAATCATTTAAAGCAGACCTTGAAAACAAAAGGGCATTATTTGCTCTAGTAGGTCTTGTCTTGGCGCTAGGTTTCACCTACATCTCTTTCGAATGGGGTAAATCTGACGTCCAAAAGAATACTGACCTCGTGGATTTCACAAAGGATGACACTGATATTGAAAACATAGAAATCCCGAAGACATGGCAGCAACCTCAACGCGAGGCAGCTCCCGTTGCAAAGAAAGTCGTTACACCCAAAATCGTAGTGGTTGACAAACCAGAAACACAGGATCCCAAAATTGAAGATCTTTTTGTGTGCAACTTGCCAGAAAACCCATGGATTACTGACTCAATAGACGATGGAGATGACGACCCAGAACTTATCATAGATTTCGTACAAAAACAAGCAAGTTTTCCAGGTGGAAATAAGAAATTGTTCGATTTTTTGCATGACAATCTACAATACCCTCAAATAGCGCGAGAAAACAATGTGCAAGGTAGAGTTTATGTACAATTTGTAGTAAACAGAGATGGTAGTATACAGGATATCGTATTAGCCAAGAGTGCTGACGATAATTCACTCGACCAGGAAGCCCTTCGTGTGGTTAAAAAAATGCCAAAATGGATTCCTGCCGAACAAAACGACAAACCGTGTCGTTCCCGATTCATATTACCAATATTGTTTAAACTGAAATAAAAGGGAGGTGAATGGATTTAATGATAGAGACGATCGGATTACAACCATCGTCTCTATCATTTTTTTGTAATGCATGTTATATGTGAAACACAACGGACGCGGCACGTCACGACCCTACGAAATCAAACATTTATCGTAATGAATTTATAGAATCCTATCGTCACCTATCAGTCACTTATCGTCTTAGCAATCTTTTCAATATTCAAACTTCTTGCAGAAGCATCTACGATATCCTTATAAATTCCACCTTGTTTGTATACCTCATCTGGATCTCCTCCCTGTTCCACACGTCCGTCCTTCAACGCATAAATGATATCGCTATCAATGATTTGTGAAATACTGTGAGAGATAATAATCACAGTCCTGTTCTTCTTTATCGCATCAATACTATTCTTTATCTGCTCCGTTGCGATGGCATCAAGGCTTGCTGTCGGTTCATCCAAAAAGATGATCGGTGGGTTTTTCAGGAACATACGTGCTATGGCAATACGTTGTTGCTGCCCCCCTGAAAGCAATGTTGCCTTCGTATCAAACTTATCAGGAAGAGTCATCACCTGATCATACAAATAGGATTTCTTTGCTGCTTCATAAACCTCATCCATTGAGGCACCCGGTTTTCCGTAAAGAATATTTTCTGCAATCGTACCATCGAAAATATGGTTTTTCTGAAGAACCAGTCCGATGTTATCACGCAAGAACTGAGTATCATACTTTTGAATATCCACGCCATCCAATAGAATGGAACCACAATCTGGCACGTAGAACTTATCCAACAAGTTGACAATCGTACTCTTTCCAGCACCTGAAAGTCCCACAAATGCAGTAATCTTGCCACTATTGATCTTCATATTGATATTATGAAGAGCCTTTGTTCCATTAGGATAAGTAAAGTCTACATTTTGAATCTCAAAATTACCCTCTACTTTTTCTGGTTTGTAATCACCTGAGACCTCAACCTCTTTCTCATTATTCAGAATACCGAAAAATCCCTCTGCATAGATCATCGCATCATTCATATCGTCGAAGACACGTTGAAGCTGTGTAATCGGAGCAATCACATTGCTGAACAACATGACATGGTACATAATCTTACCAATGGTCATACCAGGATAATCGATCAACACCAAATACGCCGTTAAAATGATAATCAGTACGGTACCTATCTGTTGAACACATTTTTTCAGACCATCAAATTTGAAACTCGTCTTACGGGTTGCCATTTGATTTTCAGTCACCTTATTCTGAATATCCAGCTGTTTCTTGCTTTCGATTGTTTCACGGTTGAAGGATTTTATCACATTGATAGACTCAATGATGTTCATGATTCCGTGGCTCTTCTTTTCTCTGAACGAACGCATATCACGTCGCCAGCCCTTTAATTTTCTTGCTTGGAAGAAAACGATTGGGAAATAGATGGCCACGATAAGCAGAGCCACCAAACCGACATAAAGGTTAGCTGAAAAGATCAGTACCAACGCTAAGATGGCACTGGTGAACAAAGGAAGAAGGTCGATGAAAATATTTTGCACTGTCATAGAAAGACTGCTGACACCCTGGTCGATACGTGTCTGCAACTTTCCAGGTTCATTATCATCTGCAGAGAAGTAAGCCACACGGAAGGAAAGAATCTTATCGACAACCGCTTGAGCCAAATCTCGAGAGACATATATACGCATTTTCTCACCAAAGAAACGTTGTGCAAAAGTGATGATAACGGAAAGGACCTCCTTACCCAATAACACAACAGAGATAAAGGTGAGCAACAATGGAGCATTTAGTCCATCACCAAAGAACGTCATAAACCAATTCAGAAATTCCGACAAGAATCCAACAGACTCAGCCGTGACATTAGGATTGATTAACTTATTAATAGAATCGACGGTCCAATCCAATACAATGGCATTAACCTGAGCCATCAACGAACCAATCAAAGTAAGAATCAAAGTAGCAAGAACCAACCATCTGTATGGCATTACAAACGGTCTGATGTTTCTAAATAATTGTATTAAATTCATCTTATTAATTTTTAGCGGGACAAAGATAAAAAAATAATATTTGTAACTTTGCAGAAATGAATGAACTAGCTTAAAAAATTTTGTTGAATTATGGCATTTTATCCACAACTTGTATTAGACGCTTTAAAACACGTGCGTTATCCTGGAACAGGAGAAGACATTGTGAGTGCTGGCATGGTAGATGACAACATACGCATTGATGGTAAAAAGATTTCATTTTCGCTTTTATTAGAGAAACCGAATGACCCATTTGCCAAGTCGTTAGTAAAAGCGAGTGAACAAGCAATTATCACCTACATAGGAGACGGTGTGGAGATTAAAGGAAACATTGACGTTAAGTATCGCATGCAAGAGGCTCCGAAGCCAGACAAATTGCTACCTAACGTAAAAAACATCATTGCAGTATCGTCCGGCAAAGGAGGAGTAGGAAAATCCACCATATCCTCCAACTTAGCGGTTGCATTGGCAAAACTTGGTTACAAAGTAGGTTTGTTGGATGCTGATATTTTTGGTCCGTCGGTTCCAAAGATGTTTGGATTGGAAGATGCACGTCCCTATTTAGAGCCAGTTGACGGAAGAGAATTAATTCGTCCGGAAGAGAAATATGGAGTTAAGATGTTATCCATTGGTTTCTTTGTTGATCCAGAGAATGCAGTGTTATGGCGTGGCGGAATGGCCAGCAATGCACTAAAGCAGTTGATTTCCGATGCCAATTGGGGAGATTTGGATTATTTCGTGGTTGATCTTCCACCAGGAACCAGTGACATTCACCTGACGATGGTGCAAACGGTTGCCATCACAGGAGCGATTGTGGTTAGTACGCCACAAGCGGTAGCCCTTGCCGATGCGCGCAAAGGAATCAGTATGTTCCAAGGCGAGAAGGTAAATGTTCCGATCTTAGGTTTGGTGGAGAACATGGCTTGGTTTACCCCAGCAGAATTACCTAATAACAAATATTATCTTTTTGGGAAAGAGGGATGCAAACAACTCGCTGAAAGCATGAATATTCCACTATTGGGTCAGATTCCTATCGTTCAGAGTATATGTGAAGGAGGTGACAATGGTACGCCTGTCGCATGTGATGAAGATTCCATCACGGGAAGAGCCTTCTACGAATTAGCCCAAAGAGTGGTAGAACGAGTGGCCGAAAGGAATGCGACACTTCCCGAAACAAAAAAAGTAGAAATAAAACATTAAAATAGTAAATTACAAAAAAAATTATATATTTGCAGTCTACTAAACTGAAATACAGAAAAGTAGAAAATAGGTAAGACAATATTTATTAACTTTATATAATAGGAATATTATGAAACAGATCAAATTATTTTTCGCAGCAATGCTCGCAATGAGTTTGACACTGGTCGGATGTAAAGATGGAGATTCCGGAGGTGGTTCAAAACAAGAATTGGAAGGTTATATCAAATTAGGTGTGAATGAGTTCCATACAGCCGTTAATAAGGAAAAGGAAACTTTGGGAGACATACAGCTTCTTGATTACAGATCAACAGATAAATATGCAGAAGGTCATATTCCAGGAGCTATTAATATTGATGCATCTAAGGCTGCAGATTGGAAGGATGACAATGGTCCGTTCATGCAAAAAGTAACTTCCACATTCAGCACTTCTAGAAAAATTTACATCTATGGTGCATCTGGATGGAGTCAGACAGGTATTGCACTTCCAGGCCGTATCGCTAAAGTTTGGGGAAAAGAAAACACCATCAATCTAGAGGCTACTTTCGCCAAATGGGCAGAAGCATTTCCATCGGAAGTGGAGAAATAAGATTATTACATCTGATATAATCGGGTGTAACACCCTAAAAACGAGTAGAGACGTCATATGCACTGTCTCTATTCGTTTTTTTATTGGTGAATTTATAGAGATCATTCAATATTACAAATAAAAAAATTCCCCATCTTAAAATTTCTCAGTATCTTTGCGAGTGAAAAAAGTGAGTTCCGTATAGGAGACTCACCATCTAAATATTTTTAGCAAAAATGTGGTTGAATAGATTTTTAATTAATTTATAGACCGCACCTAAAAGAATAAAAGTAATGAGTTTCAGTCAAGAAGCGAATCGATTATTTGATGCTGTAATAAAGGACTACCACAAAACCGATGATGTGGATGCTCCAATGGTAAATCCATATCAACCGCAAACAATAGAGTGTGTTTTATATCTAAAAAACTGGATTGACACCGTACAATGGCATCTGGAAGACATCATCAGAAACCCTGAAATCAATCCTGTAGAAGCTCTTACCATCAAAAGAAGAATTGACAAGTCCAACCAAGACAGAACCGACTTGGTAGAGAGAATTGACAGTTATTTCTTAGAGAAATACGGCAACGTTAAAGTCAAGCCGACCGCCGTCATAAACACCGAAAGTCCTGCATGGGCCATCGACCGATTATCCATCCTTGCTCTTAAAATATACCACATGGAGCAAGAGGTGAAGAGGACCGACGTAGACAAAGCACACATTGATGCATGTCAGAAAAAGTTAGACATCCTTTTAGAGCAAAGAGAAGATCTCTCATCAGCCATCGACCAATTGTTGCGTGATATTGAAAACGGAGATCGATACATGAAGGTGTACAAACAAATGAAGATGTATAACGACCCTAATTTGAATCCTATACTCTACGGGAAAAAATAATTATTGTGAGTAAAAACTTACTAATAATGAGGCTTTCAGCCATGGGAGATGTTGCGATGACCGTTCCTGTCATCGCCTCTTTTTTGAACACATATCCAGATGTTCATCTCACCATGCTATCTCATCCCCGACTGAAACCCATATTTCCCACAGCCCCCAATTTCACCTTTATACCCGTCAACACCAAGAAGGAGTATGCCGGCACCCTCGGAATGTACAAACTTTTCAAACAATTGAACAAGGAATACCATTTCGATGCCATGCTCGACCTTCACGATGTATTAAGAAGCAAAATTCTACGAACACTCTACAAATCGAAGGGAACACCTATCTACGTGATTGACAAAGGGAGGAAAGAGAAGAAACAACTGACGAAACAAAAAGGGAAACGAATGGTCCAGCTGAAAAGCTCCATTCAGAGATATGCAGACGTCTTCGAAAAAGCAGGTTATCCCATCACAATCAACCCAACCATTTCCTTTTCACCAACAGAAGGAATCAGCTGCTCAGAGGCGCTCATTCAACTCCTACCCCCATCTGCCAAGCATATCATTGGCATAGCCCCTTTTGCACAACATCAGGGAAAGATTTATCCCCTTGAGAAAACAGAGAAAATCATCGCCCATTTTTCCCAACAAGAAAACACTCAAATTCTTCTATTCGGAGGAGGTGACAAAGAAAAGAAACAACTGGAAGAGTGGGCCAATAAATATCCAAACACGCAATCAACAGCAGGGAAATTCACATTAGGTGAAGAACTTGTACTACTGCAACATTGCCATGTTGTCTTGTCGATGGATTCATCCAACATGCACCTTGCCTCACTTGTAGGTACAACGGTGGTCTCAATATGGGGCGCCACCCATCCATATGCAGGGTTCTACGGCTATGGACAAAAAGAATCCAATGCGGTTCAGATAGAGATGGCTTGTCGTCCTTGTTCCATCTACGGGAATAAACCATGTCAGTTTGGCGACTACCCTTGTTTGACAAATATTCCAGAGGAGACCGTCATCCAGAAAATGGAAGAGGTGTTGCAATACGAATAATAACAAAATCGAAAAGAGCGGTGCACAGAATAATCTTCATTTCCCCGAAGATTATTTTTCCAAAAAGCTTTGAACTTTCAGATAAAATTCATAATTTTGCAAACCGAATTTTAAGTATAAGATTCATAACTAATTATAAAAGAAATAAATAATAATAAAAATACACGGCAATGAAAAGAACATTTCAACCTTCGATTAGAAAGAGAAAGAACAAGCATGGCTTCCGTTCTAGAATGGAAACTGCTAATGGACGCAGAGTATTAGCATCTCGTAGAGCTCATGGAAGAAAAAAACTTACAGTTTCTGATGAAGCTGCAGTAAGAAGATAATATTCTCTTTTTCACAGAATAGGGCGTACTTTTCAGTACGCCTTTTTTTGTCACTAAAAAAAATGTTTCTACCTTTGTAGAGATAGAAATTAAATCGTCATAAAGATGAAGATAGACATAAAGAAAATCTTTCTCAATCCATACGTCATCAGTTTATTAGCGATGATCATCATCGTACTATTACTTTATGTGGGTACATTATCATGGATTGACTCCTACACAAATCATGGTGAAAAAGTTATCGTTCCAGATCTTTCTGAACTGACCATTGACGAGGCTGCAACTGCACTTCGAGAAAAGAATTTAAAATTCACCGTGATCGACTCCGTCTATATGAAGGGGAAAAAATTAGGTGTGGTGGTAGAGCAAACACCTGCTGCAGGTTCAAATGTAAAAGAAGAGAGAACAATCTACCTAATCACCAATTCCAGTTCTATCCGCAAGGTTGTTTTACCTGATGTGAAAGATGTTTCTTTACGACAAGCTGAGGCTATGATTAATTCAGTTGGATTAAAGGTAGATAGCATAGCATACGTTCCTTCTCAATACAAGGATCTTGTGAGAGATGTAAGATTGAATGGAAAGTCACTAACTGCAGGTGCTCGAATAACAGAAGGTTCTGCAGTAGTCCTCATGGTGGGACGTGGCGAAAGCAACGAGATTGTCAATGTTCCAAGTTTCCGTTCGTTAAACGTAGATCAATCCATCGGAAAGGCGCATGCTGCCTATCTGAACATTGGGGACGTCTATTTTGATGTGCCACCTGCTGATGAGAAAGAGAAGGCATCCTATTTCGTATATAAACAGAGTCCCATTGCAGGAAGCCCTGTCAATTTAGGAGAGACTGTCAACCTATATTTAAGCAAGGATCCCACAACACTTGAGGGGCCTGAGGAAAAATACTCTGTACCGCAACCTTCCAGTGAAGGCGATGAGTTAGAACAGAAAGACGAGTTTTTCCAATAATGACAGAAGATTCACTTGATTATTTAGACGAAGTGGAGGATGGTGAACCATCCGAAGCTCCTGCTTTAGGCAGTGACGGCCAATTTCATGAGCATTTCCGCTTTACCGTTGAAAAGGGGCACTCGTTGCTACGCATCGACAAATACCTAGTCAACTGCATGTCCAACATCTCACGCAACCGCATTCAAGATGCGGCTGATGCACATTGCATCCTCGTGAATGGCAATCCGGTGAAGTCCAACTATCGCGTGAAACCATTGGATGTCATCCAAATCATGCTCTCCTACCCCCCTTCTGAGTTTGAAATCATTCCTCAAGAGATTCCTCTTAACATTGTATACGAAGACAAGGATGTTATTCTGATCAACAAACAGCCGGGTATGGTTGTACATCCTGGCTTTGGTAATTTTCAGGGAACACTCCTCAACGCACTTGCATGGCACCTAAAGGACGACCCTGATTTCGACACCAATGACCCTCGTTTAGGACTGGTTCACCGCATAGACAAAGATACTTCCGGACTTCTCATCATCGCTAAAAATGAGGATGCCAAAACACATCTTGGCAAACAATTCTTCAATAAAACAACAAAGCGTCTATACAACGCATTGGTCTGGGGTAACATTCCAGAAGATGAAGGAACGATTCGTGGAGATTTAGGTCGTGACCCGAAAGACAGAATGCTCTTTACCGTCTTCCCCGAAGGAGAAAACCCTAACGCCAAACATGCTGTCACCCATTACAAGGTATTGGAACGTTTTGGCTACACCACCCTTGTGCAATGTAAATTGGAGACAGGTAGAACACATCAGATTCGTGTTCACATGAAACATATTGGTCACACCCTCTTTGCCGACGAACGATACGGAGGCTGCGAGATACTACGGGGTAACACCACCTCGAAATACAAACAATTTGTAAAAAACTGCCTTGAGATATGTCCTCGACAAGCCCTTCACGCCAAAACGTTAGGCTTCGTGCATCCTCGCACGGGAGAGGAGATGTATTTCGACTCTGAATGGCCAGACGATTTCCGTCAACTCATCGAAAAATGGAGACGATTTGCACAAGGGATAGATCCTGATACAATTTAAAATTCTCTTGTGAAAACCGACAAAAATAGGGGATTTATTAAGAAATCCCCTATGATAACCCATGGTAGGTTCTCTATTTACAGAGCCCTCCTTATGCCTTCACCTTTCCTTCCTGACGTTTCTTCAGCACCTCTGTATCATACAGACTCATGTGCTCATTCTTTTCAGGATAATCAATGGTATAATGCAAACCTCTACTCTCTTTACGTGCCTGAGCATATTTGATAACCAAATAGGCAGTATTGATGATGTTTCGAAGTTCACATATCTCTTTCGAAACGACCGAACGTTGGAAAAGGTTTTCCGTCTCTTTGTAGAGCAATTCAAGTCGGTCGAACGCCCTCTTCAAACGAAGATTAGAACGAACAATACCCACATAGTTTTGCATGATTTGGTTCACCTCTTTTTCACTTTGGGTGATCAACACCATCTCTTCGTTCAAAGAGGTTCCTTCATCATTCCATTCAGGTACTTCATCATTCCACGTCAAGGAGCCAACCTGTTTCAGTGCATCCTTAGCCGCAGCATCCGCATAGACGATTGCCTCAATCAATGAGTTGGATGCCAAACGATTAGCACCATGCAATCCCGTACATGAACATTCACCAGCCGCATACAAGCGATTGATGGAAGTACGCGCATTCAAATCCACCTTGATACCACCACAGAAATAGTGAGCGGCAGGAGCAACAGGTATATAATCTTTGGTAATATCAATACCGTATGATAAACATTTTTGATAAATAGTAGGATATTCACGTTTTGTCACTTCAGGGTCTTTGTGAGTCACATCCAAGAAGACACACTCATCACCCGTCTTTTTCATCTCCTTGTCAATGGAACGAGCCACCACATCTCTTGGAGCCAATGAACCACGCGGATCATATTTCTCCATGAAGGCCTCTCCTTTCTTATTACGAAGGATTCCTCCATATCCACGCATAGCCTCTGTGATAAGGAAGGATGGACGATCACCCGGATGATACAAAGCAGTCGGGTGGAACTGCACAAATTCCATATCCTGCACCAAACCCTTGGCACGATAGACCATGGATATACCATCACCCGTAGCCACAGGAGGGTTGGTGGTTGTTTGGTAAATATTACCGATACCACCTGTTGCTATCATAGTCATTTTAGCAAGGAAGGTATGTACATGATTGGTACGAATATCTAATACATAAGCACCATAACACTCAATGTTAGGTGTAGTATGTTTCACCAACTGTCCGAGGTGATGTTGGGTAATAATTTCAATGGCAAAATGTTGGTCGAACACATCAATGTTAGGATGTTTCTTTACCGTTTCAATCAAGCTATCTTGAATCTCTTCTCCTGTGTTATCCTTATGATGAAGGATACGGAAATCAGAGTGACCGCCCTCCTTGTGAAGGTCAAAATCGCCCTTCTCATTTTTATCGAAATCGACACCCCACTCCAACAGTTGTTTGATTTGTCCAGGAGCCTCTTCAATCACTTTTCGAACCACCTTTTCATCGCAGATTCCATCACCTGCGATCAATGTGTCGACCACATGATCTTCAAAGTTATCCGTAGGTTTTGTCACTGCAGCAACACCACCTTGAGCATAGTGGGTATTTGCCTCCTCCATATTGGTTTTGCAGAGGATAGCGACCTTTCCTTTGTGTGCCACCTTTAACGCAAAACTCATTCCAGCGATGCCGGAACCAATTACTAAGAAATCATATTTCTTTACCATGTTTTTGCAACTTCAATCTTTATTAATTATTAACCATAAATCTCGGCCTACTTACGATAACCGAACTCACTTTCTCACAAAGTTATATTACTTTGCAATTAGTTGGGTAATTATTTACATTTTTTTTCTAAATTTGCATAACCTATCACATGGGTGTGGAGGGTATTTCATAGTCAATGGGTTCAACTATTGAAGTACGGCAAAAAGAGAATAATAGAACTCTGATACATATAGATTGAGGGCAAAAAAGGCTTATGAGTTTTAGAGATTTATTCATTAAACCTGAAGCAAATGATCAGCCATCGAATCGTTCTTCCAAGCAAAATGAGAAGGATGAGAAGAAGGTAAAAAAAGAGGAAAAGAAAGAAGAGGAGCAAAAAGATGCTCCTAAAGATATCGTCTCATATTCATCTGAAGTAGGGACAGAGGTGAGTCTGGACATACAGAAGAAGATATGGCAGACGTTGGTGGATCGCAACATTCCGGGACCAGACATGATGGAGTTGATCACCTATTCCGCCTCTTTGGAGACGATGGGGCTTCAGAAGGATCAGCGATACATTGCCGCTTTTAACATGTTGAAAGCTCAATATCCCAATTTTGACAAAACAACATTGGTCAACTCAGTGGATACCTACATAGGCTTCGTGAATGAGGAGTTGGCGAGTGGTAGAAGACAATTCAGAGAGAAGTACAAACGGGACGTGGAGGATAAGAAAGTAGAGATACAATCTTTGGAAGGTAACAACAAGTCCATTTTGGAACAGATTGAAGAGTTGAAGAAAAAGAGTGAGGCAATCAACGAAAAAATTAAACAGATTTCTGCTGAAGTTGAAGTGTCAGAAAAGGAGATTGCGCATAACGAGCAAGTCTTCATCAACACGGCAAAAGCTGTTATCGAGAAGTTAGAAACTGATAAAAATGTAATGTCAAATCTAAACATATAAAAGAGATATGGATACTGAATTAATTCCAAACAACAATGTGGAGAACACAGAAAACAAGAAACCTTCTATCAAGGACTTGTTCAACTTGCCAGGAGGTTCACTTGCAAAGATATCTGCAGTGGCCATTGCTGCAGGTTTAGGGTATGGTTTCATAAAGATATTACCAACGCTCATAGTAGCGGCTTCGAATACATTGATTTTCATTGCCGAATTAGTGGCTATTGCTGCTATTCTAGGAGTCTTGACCAGTAAATCATTCTGGAAATGGATTTCATTGTTTTGGTATCAGCTCAACAGAAAGATTGTTGGAATCTTTGTTAAGATAGACCCCATCTCAATTTTGGAGCAATCCATTAAAAAGATGAAAGACAAATTGAACAATGTTCATGAGAACCTTACCAATTTGAAAGCAATTCTTATCAAGATGAAGAGAAAGTTGCAAGAGTATGAAGATCAACAAGCCGATAACATCAGCAAATTGAAGATTCAAAACTCTCGTTTGAAGATCGGAGGTATCAATCCTAACGAGCAACTTCGTATAGAGATGAGCGTCGGCACATTAAGCAATGATATTGCACAACTTGATAAAATCATTGAGAATCAGAAACAGCGTATCGCCACTTCTGAAAAATATCAAGAGGTGATGGAACGTTTGGAGATCATTGCCAAGGCAAAAGTAGAGCGTTCCACCCTTGAGTTAAAGAGAACAAAAGATGCATACGAAGCAGCAGAGGCTCAAAGAAGTGCCCTCAAATCTATCTCTAACATTTTAAGTGGAGATTCTAAGAGTCTTGAGGAGGAGATGGCTATCGAGCACATCACCAACACGATCGATTTGAGTGTTGCTGAAATGGAACGCTTCTTGGACGACTCCAACAGCATTTTGGAAAATTACAATTTGGAGAGTGCCATGAACGTTGAGAAGGTGAACAAGATCATCTCTAAATATAGTCAGAAAGGTTCATTCTCTTCATTCTCTGAAGACAACATCCTCGATGTTCCTTATGAGGATTTGAAGATTCAGAACACCTCTTCTTCTAAATTGGAAGAAAAGAAAGAGGAAGTGATTGATAGAAATAAATGGTGTTAACAATATAATATTTAAGATATGGGCTTTTTCAGTAGATTAACATTCCTTGGAAGAATGGTGATTATTTCCATTATTGTTGCCGCAGTAGGATTTGTTCTACACTATACGGGCGCAGTAAAGGCTGGTGCAGAATATTATTCAAATAAGAATGC
>CACZUS010000066.1 GCA_902784425.1 uncultured Bacteroidales bacterium | reverse complement strand
TCGAGGAAATTTAAAGAAGAAAATGGAAGAACCACATGATGGACTGATGGATTTTGACAAAACCATGAAATTAGATTCTACTGATGCAGAGATTCGTTATTTATATTTTGCTTCCATTAGGATAATATCAGATACGCTTGGTGCACTGAGTGATTTTAACAAAGCCATCGAATTGGATTCTACTGCGGCTGGTGCGTATTGCAATCGCGCTGATTTATGGTTGAAAATGGGACAGTATGATAATGCCATGGCTGATGTAAATCGTGCCCTTTCTCAGTGTAATGAATATTCTGATGCATTTGTCGTGAAAGGTAAAATCTATATGGTTCAGAGTGAACGTTTTAAGGCAATTGAAGAATTTAGTCGTGCGTTGGCAATTGATGATACAAATGCTGAGGCGCATGCACTTCGGGCTGAGTGTTGTGAAACTGTAGATTTAAGTGATCTTTCTGTGGTTGATGATTTGAGGCATAAGGCGGAAGAAGATAAGCAAAAGATGAAATCATTGAGGGGGAAAAAGAAATAGTAAAATTCAATTAGGGCCAGATACGAAAAGAGGGCGTATCAATTTTGATACACCCTCATTCTTCAATTGCTTTGCCTATTCTGAATAGGGTTGATACTCAACGGGGTCGTGTATTGGATTCTCACCGTTGAATCCTCTTGGTCGTTTTACCTTGTCATCGTATTTTGTGCGACTAAAGATTCTGAAATCTCCTCGCTCGTAACTTTGGAAGGAGATGTGGCAGAAAATAGGGCCTTCTGGTAAATACTCGCTGTTCGAGAATGTTCTTGTCCCTGACGTGTACAGATAGTTGTAATATTTGCCATTTAACATGATATGAAGTGCAATATTACCGACCGTAAACCATCTGCCTTTTGCCAAAATGTTTTCTTTGTATGTGTCGTCATAATCCATTACCACAAATTCGGCATCTCCGTTAGGTGATAGATGAAACCTGTATTTGTGGTTTCCTCCACAGCATCTTCCATCCATAAACCATGTATATCCATCATCTGCCATAATTCTTGGGTCCCGAACAGTTGTGTCCGGATGTGCCAATTGCTCTGCAGTGACAAATCGTTCTGGTTCTACTGCCTCGATTAACTTCTCTAAAGCAGTAGGATTTGTTATTGTCGGAATCGTCGGCAGTGATTTGGATTCTGATTTTGCTTTTTTGTATAGTCGGTATGGCATACCTGCGTCGTTGATCATTGTAATCTCGTCTTCACTAAACACGTAGTATGCATAGGTCGTTGTGACACCTTTGCTGGAGACAATGTTCAAAGAACGGTTGTTTAATGTGTACCATTCTCCTGATACTACTGGATATCCTGATATGGCCGCTGCTCCATCTTCTTGCAAGAGTAGGGTGGCACTTTCTCCTACCCATGCCTCATCTTCTCCTGTAATCAGACGACAGTCGCGATATTCACTTCCGTCACATTTGGTTGCTTGCGGATTGGCTGCCACACAGGGCTCTTTCATGCCATCAAGCACAGTTGTAGATAACCCTAAGCGAAGTCCCATGCCAGCAGCTCCATCTCTTGATCGAATGGCGCGACGACTCACTCTGGCAAAATCTTCTGGTTCATCATAACTGCCACCTCTTCTCGTCTTGTTACCTGATCCTGTGAGTTGCACGGGATTTGTCTTGGCCTCTTCTGTATAGCCAATCAGCCAGTCATAGACCCATTCCCATGAGTTGCCACTCATGTCATATAGACCTAATTCGTTAGGCGCTTTCGTACCCACTTCGTGTGATTGCCCGCCACTGTTGTCGGCATACCATGCCACTTCATCAATGTTGTTACTGCCCGAGAATTTATGATTCTTGGGTATGCCTTGGTTTCCTCCTCGTGCGGCAAATTCCCATTCTGCATCCGTGAGCAGACGATAGTTCCTGCCTGTCAACTCATTAAGCTTACAGATGAACTCATTCGCACCAAACCAGTTGACCCCAATCTTAGGAGCTTTCTTCTTCTCCCAAAAATTGGAGGTGGTTCCCATTACGGCATTGTATAATTCGTTGGTCACTTCGTATTTGGCGATGTAAAAGTCGCTAACTGTCACCTGATGACTGGGCGACTCGTATTTCTTGTCCACTTCTGCACAGTTGTCACATCCACGAATGTATGTGCCTCCTTCAACATATACCATGTCTATGATAACTCCATTTACCGTATCAGAGAAGTTTTTTGCTTCCATGCTCTGATTTCCTTTTAATGTAAAGGTGGCGCTGTCAATATTTGTGATGGCGTAATTCTTTCTTACCTTGCCTGTCACATTGATTTCTCCAATAGGGAAATGTATTGTATCAATGTCTGTGATGTTAATACTCTCTTTTTTACCATTGTTGAAATGGAAATTCATGCAGTTTTGTGCTGAGGCTAATGTAATGATACACATAACAATAGCAAATGTTCCTATTTTTTTCATTGTTTAATAAATCGAAGGTTCTGGTTGTTAAATTTAATTTCATAAATCCCTGTAGCTAAAGATGCTACATTGATAACTTCTCCTGTTCGACTACGTCCGGAAGAAACTAATTTTCCATCAACAGTATAGATGGAATAATAGAAATCCTCCTCTTCGTCAGAGAGAATGGTCAACTGCTCTGTTGCCGGGTTTGGATAAATCCGGTTTGATAGCCTTTGCACATCATTTATGCCAGAACTATTGAGGGGTGAAAACTGCAGATTTTGAATCTCTGCCAACTTGACTTTTTTCAGATTACTGTCACCCAAGGGATCTAATACTAAGTAATCTTCTGAAAAGTACATTTTACCTGAATCGTACATGTTGTACTCTGTCGATTCCTTCTCTGTTTTTACGATTACTTTGGTGGTTGCTGTGTCACTTGCCCAGATGGCTCCTGTGCACAATAAAATTCCTCCAAAGAAAAGAGTTTCTTTGTTTTTTAACATGGTTCTCAACGGTTTATAAAAATTAATAAAAAGTTTTGCAATTTACTCTTTTTTTTTGAAATATAGAATTTTTATAAAAAAACTTACTTGCTTCTCTTGTTATGGTTGTTTTTATGATAAGGATAGAACATTCGTATTGAATATGTTCAAAAAAGAAATAATCTCACTCTGTTTTTATGCGAAAAAAACTACCTTTGCTATTGATAAATCCCTCTCAGAATATATAAAGTTTATTTAGAAATGAAATATTATTTTGCCCCTTTACAGGGTTATACTGATTCGATTTTTCGAGAGATTCATGCGAAACATTTTTCGGGTGTTGATGCGTATTATACGCCTTTCTGTCGTGTGGAAAAGGGGGATGTGCGATGGCATGACCGCAAAGACCTTCAACCTGATAGAAACTCTCTCCTAAGAGAACAGAATAGATTGGTGCCTCAAATTATTGCCAATACGGCGGAAGAGGTGGACATTTTGGTGAATCGACTGATGGAATTGGACTATCATCGGATTGATGTGAATTTTGGTTGCCCCTTCCCAATGATCGCAAAGAAACAGAAAGGGGCTGGTATACTTGCTTCTCCTGAATTGGTGAAGAATGTATTGGAGGCTTTGAAAAAGTACGACTCTTGTGAATTCTCGGTGAAGATGCGTTTGGGTATGAATGAAGAGAATGAGTGGGTCGCCCTTATCCCATTACTGAATGAATCAAGCTTAAAACAGATAACTTTACATGCAAGAATAGGTAAGGAACAGTATAAAGGGGAGATGCATTATGAGGCGTTTTCAGACTTTATGAAACAGTGTAAAATTCCATTGGTTTTTAATGGTGATATTGTAGATTTGCCATCCTATTTGTCGATGTGTGAGAAATACCCGTCGGTAAGTGGTGTGATGATTGGAAGAGGCTTGCTTCAAAATCCTTTTCTGGTAGAGGAAATAGTTTCGGGAAGTGTTGTGCCTGTGACAGAAAAAGTAAAGCGTCTGAAATCATTTATGAGTGATTTGACAGAGGGATATGGAAACGTGATGAGTGGGGGAGAATTGCAGTTGGTTCAGAAACTCTCTTCCTTTTGGGAATATTTACTCCCTGAATTAGACCATCGATCAAGAAAGAAGATATTGAAAAGCCGAAAACTATCCGATTATCAATCGAATGTGGAGGAGGCATTGAGAAAATATAAGATGGATATGGAAGAAAAAGAATGAAGGTGGAGTTTTTCCCACCTTCATTTCTTTTATGAATTGTTTCTTACAGATTCTTTACTAAATAAGGAATGGCAGTCTCGAAGTCAACGCCATAAGTGTTGTGATCGTCGTGTGCCAAAGTGGCTTTGATGGATTCAACCACAAAGTTAGCAGCCAAAGAGTAGGACTCTTTAAATGATTTGCCACGTACCATAGCACCTGTGAAGACGCTTGCAAAGATATCT
The DNA here is from genome assembly GCA_902784425.1 of uncultured Bacteroidales bacterium. Lineage (GTDB taxonomy): Bacteria > Bacteroidota > Bacteroidia > Bacteroidales > Paludibacteraceae > UBA1181. Next base: position 12,613 of record CACZUS010000066.1, on the reverse strand, counting down.
CCTGTACCATGGAAACTTTGACTCATCTTTTCGTGGAAGTACCAACTGAATGAATCGCTCTCCTTGTCGTATGCAATGATACCGATTTTGCCTTTTACATCACCTATTTCAGGTTGAACCTCTGCAAATTCGATTCCTTTAAGCACTACTTTCTTTGCACCGATGTTAGCCAATTGTCTTAATAGGTCTTTAATGTAAGATAGATCGTATCCACTGGCTTTGTATGGAATGCCAAGCATGAAGCTTGCTTCTGTCATGTTGGGAACGATTATATCAGCCTTGCTACAAAGGTCTTTCATAGCAAATGCGAATTCTTGTGTGAATCCAGGATATAGTTTACCGTTGTCAGCCATGCAAGGGTCAACGATTGTCAACGTCTCTTTGTCGCTAAAATCATTGATGAGTTTTTTCATCAAATCTAATTGCTCGAAAGAACCTAGATATCCTGTGTAGATAGCATCAAAGTGAAAATTCTCTTTCTTCCAGTGTTCACATATTGGGGTGATGTCTGAGGTCAGATCTCTAAATGTGAAACCATTGAACATTGTGTGGGTGGATAATACTGCCGTAGGTATGATGGCGGTCTCCACACCCATTGCGGAAATGATAGGCAATGCTACTGTAAGAGAGCATTTTCCAACGCATGAAACATCCTGAATTGTTACAATTCTTTTCATAATTTATCTTTTATTTTTTTTAGTCGCGCAAAGGTACTAATTTTTTTGAATGTAATGATGATTAGAACCAATAGTGTTTTTTTTGATGTGATATTTTTTGAAATGAAATCCGTACGAATGATGGGATGGGGGAGAGCCTATCCGACTAGGGTAGATATAAGATTGATAGGTGCGATAATCATCAGTAACATACCAGTTACTTTGTTGACGATGTATAGTCCGCGGACATTGAATTTTCCTCTGAAGAAGTCCACAAGATAAACAAGGAAGGTCCACCAAAAAGCTGCCCCTAACATAATGAAAACGATGCTTAATACACTTCGTATAAAGGTGATGTCTTCGTTGATATAATGAAATTTGGCAAATAGGAACATAAATAGAACGATGACAATCGGATTGGTAATGGTGAGTCCGAATGAAGTGATAAAGTCATCATAGCTATTTTCCTGTTTTAGTTTGGTTAGTTTTTTTCTGGGGTCGTCCATAAAAGTATAGAGACCAAAGAAGAAGACGACGATTGTTCCGATGATTTGTAGAATCAGTTGGTGGGTTTCAATGAAGTTGACCACTATAGACATGCTAAATACGGCAATGCAAGCGTATAAAAGGTCAGACGTAGAAGCGCCGAGTGCAGTTGCGATACCTCTCTTTCTTCCTCCATTTAAAGTTCTTTGGATGCATAAGAGGCCGATGGGACCGATTGGAGCAGAAACGATCACTCCAATTATCAGACCTTTTATGAACATTGTTAACATCGAGAACTTTTGTTTTATTCGTTATATGCAGAAAGAGATGTTTCTATTTTTCTTTTCGATAAGGACGGTGGCGTAGGCGGCGATGCCCTCTTTTCTTCCCACGAATCCTAATTTCTCAGTTGTAGTGGCTTTTATACTTATTTGGTCAATATCTATGCCCATCACATCAGCAAGACATTTTTCCATTTGGTCTATGTAAGGATTGATTTTGGGTTGTTGGGCGCAGATGATAGAATCGATGTTGCCTATTTCGTACCCTTTATCCTTGATCAGTTTAATGGTTCTTTTTAAAAGTATCTTACTGTCTATGTCTTTAAACTCAGAAGAAGTGTCAGGAAAGTTGTACCCGATGTCGCGAAGGTGAGCCGCACCCAATAGTGCATCGCAGATAGCGTGTATAAGTACATCAGCGTCTGAATGTCCCAGCAATCCCAATTCGTACGGAATTTTGATGCCACCCAACCATAAATCTCTATTTTCAGCGAATTGATGTACGTCGAAACCTTGTCCTACTCTAAAGTTCATTTTTAAAAAATTAAAAATGATGGAGCAACTGAAAGTAACTCCATCATTATTATTAGCATTGTTTATTTGATTATTCTTCTTCTACAGGGTCGGAAGATCCGAACAATGACTTGATACCGCCCATGTCAAATCCAAGAGATAGACGAAGTGTTCTATCCAATGGGTTGGTTTGTGCGATGGAAATCAAATAGGCAGCATCCAATTCAAATATCATCAGGTGGAATCCTGCACCTACTGAGAAGAACTTTCTGTTTCCTTTATCAGCACTTTCGTTGAAGTAACCTCCACGAACCATGAACTTTCTTGCATACGAGTATTGCAATCCGACAGAGAAGTTGAACTCTTTCATCTCCTCTTTGAATCCACCAGGAGCATCACCCAAAGAACGGAAGATACCTCCAATGGAAGAGCATTTTTCGTAACTGTCCTTTGCTTCGTTATATTCCTCGTCTGAGTCATATAGTTTTCTAGAACCATAAGGAGTAGGAACCAATAGTTTGTTGAAGTCTACTGCGATTCCTAGGCGGTTGAACTCGTCAAATGCATATTCAAAGCTTCCTCCGATACGGAAGTTGGTAGGAATGAATTGCCTAGATGCATCGTTATCGTAAGTCACCTTATTACCGATATTTGTAATGGCAACACCGAAACCTACAGTTGACTCTTGTTCGTTGATTTGAACAGGTTTTCTGTACGAGAATGAGATGTCTGCGCCAAAAGCTTTTGCTTTAGAATATTCATCTTCGTCGTCCATACCATTGAAAAGGTCGGAATAGATGAAACGAAGAGCAACACCACCTGACCAATATTCAGATAATAGCATGGAGAAACTTGCATCAAATGCTAACTCATGAGGTTGAGCAACACCTAAGTCTTGTGGAGTACCCGATGCATCTGGCGTACCAGTCAAGTTAATTTTACCCATGTTGAAGTATCTTAGAGAAGCTCCGATGGCAGTACGGTCGGTTGGTTTGTAATAACCTACCAAGTATACCAAATCAATGTCTTCAACAATCTTTCTTAACCATGGGGTATATGACAATGAAAATCCTCCTTTACTTTGTGATAATGCATATTTAGATGGATTCCAATGCTGAGAATTATAATCGGGTGCTGTGGCTGCTCCTACATCTCCCATACCACCTCCGATAGCGTCAGGAGAAATAGAAAGTGAAGGAATCGCGGTTTGTAGTGGGTTATAGACTGCTCCGTCATCATCTTTGACATTAACGACACTTAGGGACTCCGCGGCAAATGCGGAAGATATACCCGCTGATAATAATGCTGCTAACGAAATAGCTTTTAATTTGTTCTTTTTCATTATCTATATTTTATTTCTTGCAGTTGAACGACTGCAAATTTACTAAATCTAAAACTAAAAATACAAGTTTTTATTGTGGTAAAATGATTACTTTTCGTGATTTTCCCACATATTCTTTTCCATTAATCTTAATTTCGGCTCTTCCAACATAGCTTCCAGCGTCGATTTTTCTTCCTGATTGACTGCATAAATCCCATGTCCAAGAGAATTGTCCATCATTTTTAGAAGTGATGTCATCCGATTTGTAGACAATCCTTCCATTGATGTCATACAATATGAATCGGAACGATTGAATGGTTTGTGGTTGATCGTGAGAAAGAGTCAGTGTTATACTTTCCTTAGCAGGATTTGGATAGACAATTAAATCCGTCATTTCTATTTCCACCTCATTGTCTACGACAAATTGAATGATTTTTGTGCTTGAATTGTTCATCAGATCCCATGCTTTGAAAGTGAGTGTGTATGTACCATTCTCCAAGTTGGATAACTGATAAGAAACGGTTCCTTGCTTGTAACTATCTTTTGAATAAGAGAAGTAGTTGTTGAGAATGATTGGTTTCTTTGAATCATTCAGTGTCAGAGTTATGTCGTGACCGATTCCGCATCCGGATGCATTTATACCGCTTTCGTCATACAACTCGGCAAAAAATACGGGAGATGAGTTTACTATGTCTCCAGAAGAGAAATCTTTCGTGTTCATGTAGAGGGAAATAACAGGACCATCAGACTCTAGATCTATGTTGTCACAGCTTCCTCCGATAAAGAACTCTTCATAAGCACCTTGCGCTTCATATTCGTTTTCTTTATCGCAAGCATAGTAGGCGAATCGACCTTCCCCGTAGTTGTAGTTGATGTCTTTCGGAATCTTTATCAGGAAGGAGAATTCTCCATTTGACACTTCAACCTGTCCGGAGAAAAGAATATTAGGACGGTCTTTGTACTGGTGTCTGTTTTTCATGACATCATCCATATCCGAGTAAATGTTTGCCTTTGTGTAAAGGGTCATCTCTTTGTCATACAAGGTGACGTATAAGGTACCATTGAAATCAGACATGAGTGTGGAGTCATAATCTTCGATGTGTCCGTACACTTTGATTTCAGATAGTGCCTTTATTGTATCTGCTTTCCCATCATTCATGTCTACGATGGAATCCGTTATCACGTAGTTGTTTGGATAAGAAAGACGTAGGGCAGGGTCTCCCAACAATGTGAACGATAGTTTGTTGGTGTCGTTGGCAAGAGAGGATTTAGCCTGACGGTTAATCTCTCCAATGCGTAACGGCATTCCCAAAGAATCTCTTAAAAATAATTTGGTGAAAAATGCTTGGTTCAAATTGTCGTTCTTGTTGTCATAAGCCACTCTAGCGGAACTCAACAATACAAGAGCTCCTCCGTTAGGGTTCAGTAGGAGATTCTCTCCACCAGAGATGTCGATGTCATCAAATTGGGAAAATTCGCAGCTGGCGGTGAACCAAAATCCGCATTTGTCATTATAGATGGAGCGGGCTTGGTTTTGTGTAAAGACATGCTCTGCAGAGAATCCGATTTTACTACTATGACCGATGTAGTTGAGGAACATGATACCTTTATCAATCTCTTCTTTGATGATGTCTTCCACCTCGTAGTAGCGACTACCATTGGATCCCGTGGTTCTTGTGTAGGCGTCAAGGTACACTTTTTTCACCTCCATCGCATTGTTGTAGGTGTGTGCTTTCTCGGCAATAATGTCGGAGTAATGGCAGAATTTGTGATAATCGTTAGAGGATTCATTATCATCCGCCAACAACATTATTTTGTTCTTCCATTTTCCGTAGTTTTTATTTTCCACGTGGTTCTTTATCTTTTTTATGACACCGTCAAGTTCTTCTGTTGTATTACATGGTATACGTCCTACTGATATGTCCATTTTGGCATCGCCATTTGGCGTATATCCGTCGGCAAGGAAACAGAAATAATCATCGCTGACGTAGGATGAAGCTTCATCCAGTCCACTTCCATTCTGATAGGTGATAATGAGATTGTTGATCTTCGTTCCGCTACTAGTCAGAATTCCTCTGTTGTCGTAACATCCATCACCTATTAAGAGTAAGTAGAAAGGTTTTTTCTCATTATCCTGATATAGTTTCTTCATAAACCATCTAATGGCAGTGGCATCAGGAGTTCCAGAGGAGAATTCATTATATATTTTTTCTTGCGTGGTGATGAGTGTGTTGAAATTGTCATAATCCTCATGGATTCTGGCGATTTCTTCGGCGCCAGACATAAAGTTAGGGTGAGTGATGATGACAAGGTCGACCGGCAGTTCCGCATGCAAGTTCTGATTGGATACATTAGAGACAAATTCGGCAGAGATTGTCTTCGGATTGTCTATATTGATAGCCACATATTCATTCGGAGTATAAGCATAGGCATCTATGAATGAGAGTTGGTCGCCATTGCGTTCCGTGGAGAGCTGTTTAGGCTCTATTGGGTTGGAAATATCCCATATTTGGGTAGCCGATGGACAATTGCTTAATATGTACCGATAATTGGTGTTCCATTGGACGCAAGTTGGGTTTCTAAAGAAGAAACTGTTGTTTGATTTCATGTCCAATGATTGGTAAGCCAAGACGATGATGCGTTCTATGGAAGCAAAATCGGAAACGTTATATCCAGTGAAAGTGGCAGAAACGGAAAATTGTGATCCCGATGGTTTGGCTGATTTCCATTTCGTATATTCATTAGCAATGAGATGACCTGCACAAATAGGATAGTCGAATGTTTCATTAATATATGTACCACCTATATTATAAGACAGATCGATAACGGATTTTACATTGGAGGATGTCGCAATCCTTGCTAAGACGGTTGCCTCTTTGGTCGTGTCAATGTTGGGAAAATTGAATGACATGGAGAACGTTTTATTGTTATAAAATTTATCTCCGTACCAAACTCTTCCAGAAGAAACATAGTTGAATTCCTCCTTTTTATGGATTTTCCTTTCTTGGTAGTTGGTTATATCTATTATGGTGTCGGGTGTAGAAAGAGGGTTTTCTTTCAACTCGATTCTTTTTTTAGTTCCTACGTTGTCGGTAAGGAAGTAGTAACCATAATTGGAATAAGGGTTGATGCTATAGTCGTATTCAATAGAGTTTGTGTTCTTTTTAAAGAACCAATTTTTCGGACCTTGAGCATAAAAAAGGAAGTAGTTGCTGCCTTGATAGACTGGCAACTCGTTCAGGTCATCTGTTTTGTCTTTCGAAAGGTTTTCGCTTAAAACGTTTCCACCATAACCGAACACGCGGACTTCTGAGGGTTTCTGAAATCCCATTTGTTGAAGTTGCTCATAGGATAATTTACAAATTCCCGTTTCCCTCACTCTGATTTTGACCCAGTTGCCAGAGGCAAGAACCGACTCAGATTTGAAGTCGTAGGAGAATGAAGGTGTGATTTGAAAGAGCCCTACTATAAATACAATCCAAAATAAAAAAGTTTTTCTCATAAGTGTACCAAATTTACTTTTGACAATATTAAATTTAGTTAAGAAACGTAAAAATCTAGCATTTTATTGTTTTCGATAAATCCTTCGAGGTGATCTCCGATTTTTACGGGACCGACACCCACGGGAGTGCCAGTGAAGATGATGTCGCCTGTTTTAAGGGTAAAGAATTTGCTAACATATTCAATAATTTCATTCACTTTGAAAATCATGTCATGAGTATTTCCTTTTTGAACGAGTATGTCATTTAGTTTCAAAGAAAACGAAAGGTTGTCAATGTTGAAATTTTCTTTTGGCAAGAACTCGCTGATAGGAGCGGAGTTGTCGAATCCTTTGCAAATTTCCCAAGGGGCACCTTTTGTTTTGAACTCATTTTGTAAATCTCTAGCGGTGAAATCGATTCCCAATCCGATGGCGTCGTAGTAACGGTCGGCGAATTTTGCGGAGATGTTTTTCCCCATTTTAGAGATTCTGACGATTATTTCCGTCTCGTATTCAATTCTATTGGAGAAGTCGGGGAGGAAAAAAGGTTTGTTATCTTTAAGAAGAGCCGTTTCAGGTTTCATAAAGATGACAGGATGATCAGGGATGCTAATGCGGTTTAATTCCCTATTATGTTCCGCGTAATTCCAGCCGACAGCAATTATTTTCATATTATATTAGAATTAAAATGTAGGCGATTAAGAAATAGTGGTCGCCATAAGATGCAAACTTACGTAAAAAAATCGAAAAACGAGAAGAAGAAAAAGAGAAGTATTTGACAAAGAGATATGAAAAACATTTTTTTATTTGAAAAATAAGTCGTAATTTTGCGCCCGATTTATTATCCAAAATAGTCAAAAGTCAAATGCTGGAAGGCTTGCCCGAAGTCGGAAGGCGAAGTGAAAGATTAATTAACTAATTTAAAAACGTTTAAAGTGGATACTTTAAGTTACAAAACAATTTCAGCTAATGCGGCAACAGTGAACAAGGAATGGGTTCTTGTTGATGCAACAGATCAACCATTAGGACGTTTAGGATCTAAGGTTGCAAAGCTATTAAGAGGTAAGTACAAGCCAAACTTTACTCCTCATGTAGATTGTGGCGATAATGTGATTATTATCAATGCAGAGAAAGTTAAGATCACAGGAAAGAAGGCTACAGATCGTATTTATTTGAAGTTTTCAGGTTATCCAGGAGGACAAAAAGAGTATACTCCAGGAGAATTGTTGAAGAAGAGTCCTGAAAAATTGCTAAGAAAAGTGGTTAAGGGAATGTTGCCTAAGAACCGTCTTGGCAGTGCAATACTAGGAAATCTTTATGTGTATGCAGGAAGCGAGCACAAGCATGAAGCACAACAACCAAAACAACTCGATTTAAACTCAATTAAGTAAGCACATGGAAGTAATAAATGCAATTGGTAGAAGAAAGGCCGCAGTTGCGCGCGTATACCTAAGCGAAGGAAATGGTGAATTCACCATCAATGGCAAGGATTTAGCTACTTACTTTCCTTCAGGAATTTTGCAATATGTTGTAAAACAACCGTTAAATCAAATTAGCGCAGCAGATAAATTCAATGTAAAGGCTAACTTGGATGGTGGAGGTTTCACTGGACAAGCAGAAGCTTTGAGATTGGCTATTGCACGTGCATTGGTTAAGTTTGATGCTGAGAACAAGTCTGCTTTGAAGAGCGAAGGATTCTTAACTCGTGACTCTCGTGAGGTTGAGCGTAAGAAACCAGGTCGTCCTAAAGCAAGAAAGAGATTCCAGTTCAGTAAACGTTAGTCCTTGGAGGAGTTATATATTGTATTATATCGACTCTTTGAGAAGACGTTTAGTATCTAAATTATCCAGACTCTAGCGAAAGTTGGACTACTGGGTGATTGGTTTAAAAAAAAGAATGTAAACGATTAAAAATTAAAAAAAATGTCAAGAACTAATTTTGATGAATTATTAGAAGCAGGTTGTCATTTCGGACACTTGAAAAGAAAGTGGAACCCAGCAATGGCTCCTTATATCTTCATGGAACGTAATGGTATCCATATTATTGATCTTCACAAGACTGTAGTTAAAATAGATGAGGCTGCTGCTGCCTTGAAGCAGGTTGCAAAATCGGGCAAAAAGATTCTTTTTGTTGCAACAAAAAAACAAGCAAAGCAAGTAGTTGCTGATAAGGCATCTGAGGTTTCTATGCCATACGTTACTGAGCGTTGGGCTGGTGGTATGTTGACCAACTTCCCTACAATCCGTAAGGCAGTTAAGAAAATGGCCTCTATCGATAAGTTGACTAATGATGGTACTTTCGATAACTTGTCAAAAAGAGAAAAACTTCAAATCTCTCGCCAACGTGCAAAATTGGAGAAAAACTTGGGTAGTATCGCTGATATGACAAGAACTCCAGCTGCTCTTTTCGTTGTTGACGTAACAAAAGAAAACATCGCAGTAAAAGAGGCTAAGAGATTGGGTATTCCAGTATATGGTATTGTTGATACAAACTCTAATCCTAATGACATCGATTTCATTATCCCTGCTAACGATGACGCTACAAAATCTGTAGAGGTTATCTTGAACGCTCTTTGCGGTGCAATCAAAGAGGGATTGGATGAAAGAAAAGTTGAGAAGGAAGAGTCTGAATCTGCTGAAGGCGTTGAGAAGAAAGAACGCAGAAGAGCTGCTAAGAAAACTTCTAAGACTAACTTAGATGGTGAGGCTTTGAACGCTAAAGTAGCTAGCAAATTCAATACTACTGAAGATTAATTATTAACGTAAATTATTTTAAGAGATATGGCTGTTTCAATGGCTGATATTAGCAAATTGCGTACTATGACCGGTGCGGGTATGATGGATTGCAAGAAGGCTCTTACTGAGGCTGAAGGCAATTTCGATAAGGCTGTAGAGCTTATCCGTAAAAGAGGTCAAGCAATTGCTGCTAAAAGAAGTGATCGCGACGCTGCACAAGGTTGTGTGTTGGCTGCTGCTAACGGCGATTTCGCTGCTATCGTTGCTTTGAAGTGCGAAACTGACTTCGTCGCTAAAAATGCTGACTTCGTCGCTTTGACAAAACAAATACTTGATAAGGCAATGGAGGTGAAACCTGCATCTTTGGAGGAATTGAACTCTTTGATGATCGGTAATTCATCTGTTCAACAATTGATCACAGATCGCTCTGGTGTGACTGGTGAGAAAATGGAGTTGGGCGCTTACGAATTCGTAAAAGGTCCTGCTACTTTGGCTTATATTCACCCAGGTAATATGTTGGCTTCTATCGTTGCTTTCAATGAGGCTGGTTTGGATGTTCAAGCTTACAAGGATGTTGCAATGCAAGTGGCTGCAATGAACCCAATCGCTATCGACGAGAAGGGCGTTCCTGCTGAGTATGTTGCTAAAGAGCGCGAAATCGCTACTGAAAAGACAAAAGCAGAAATGGTTCAAAAACAAGTTGATAACGCTTTGTCTAAAGCTGGTATCAATCCTGCTCATGTTGATTCTGATGCTCATATCGAATCTAACATCGAAAAAGGTTGGATCACTGCTGAACAAGCTGCTAAAGCTCGTGAGATTAAAGAGACAGTTGGCGCTCAAGCTGCTGCTAACTTGAAACCTCAGATGATTGACGGTATCGTTAATGGTCGTATTCAGAAAATCTACAAAGAGCAAACTTTGTTGAACCAAGCTTTCATTAAAGAGGCTAAGATCAACGTTGCTCAGTATATGGCTTCTGTTTCTAAGACTTTGACTTGTACTGCTTTCAAACGCTTTACATTGAATCAAGAATAATTCATCGATTCTGATTATATTAAAAGCCATCGGATTTCCGATGGCTTTTTTTTGTCCCTATCTCTTGCCTGTTTGCCATGATGACACAAAGAATAATGTGTCAATATTTAATTCTAACGGCACAAAAAATGCCAGCGGAGAATGATATAGTTTGATTGGTTTCCTTCTCAATAGATGACTAATTTTGGGGAATATGTTGCTTACTACGAATGTTGCGTAAGAGGAGAGAAGAGCATACGAATATAAATTAATCTGAATTGTGGATAAAAATATAACCCACCTGGATAAAAATATAACCCACCTGCCAGAATTGACAAGCGGGTTATACGTAATAATAATCCTTAAACCTATAGTAAAAACAAATGTCCTTTTATTTCTTTATGAATGGATATGTTGAATTGCCAATTCTTACAATATACTTGCCTTGTGACAATCCGTCTACATTGAGCGTGTTATCATTAGCGTCAACTTTAGCTTCCATAATCACATTTCCATTGATGGATATGATTTGAACTTGCTCACTAGTGGTTAGTCCGCTAATGCTAATAGTCTCTTCTGCCAAAGTTGGATATACTTTTACTGTATTTGCTATTTCATCATCCATTGATGACATGCTAGATTTTTCATAAACTCTCACGTAGTCTACAAGCATTCTTTGTGGAAGTCTCCAATCTTCGATTCCTTGTTCACCTCCCCAGCTCCCACCAACGGCAATGTTGAGAAGCAAGTGAAATTTTTGATCAAATGGCCACTCTTTCCAGGTTCTGTGCTCGTTTTGGAATGTGAAAACATGAGTGTCGTCTACGTAGTAGTTGACGCTTTCTGCATCCCATTCAATACGATAGACATGCCAGTTTTCGTATGGTAGGGATACGTTAACGGAATTACCTTTGTTGGTTCCGTTTTTATGGTTGTATGCTTCGGTGTGGATGTTACAGTGTATTCTGTTTGGATCAAATCCTACATTCTCCATGATGTCCAACTCGCCACTCTGAGGCCATCCTCCGTATACTTCATCTGTTGGCAACAACCAAATGGCTGGCCACATTCCTTTTCCTTGCGGAAGTAATGCACGAACTTCAATCTTACAATAACACCAATCTGCTTTTTTGTAAGTGCGAAGACGGGCAGATGTGTAGTTCTTTGTTTCTCCATCTCCATACCACCTATAGCTCTCTTTTCGGGCTTCAATGATCAAATTGCCATTTTCTACCCATGCGTTTTTCATTTCTTCTGGGGTGTAATTTTGTTGTTCGTCATTTCCCCAGTTCCAATTGTTTCCTTCTGTGTCAAACGACCATTTTGAATTGTCGGGAGCTCCGTTGTAATCAAATTCGTCACTCCAAATAAGTTTCCAATTTTCTTGTGCGTTTGTATGAAGCGTTAAACAACACACAACACTTGCAATAATGATTCTAGCTTTCATAACACTTAAATTTTACATAAACTTCATTTTTTAACTTAAGCCAATAAGATTAGTTCAAAAATAATATTTCCTTTTCTATTGCTATGTGATTATTATCTCAAATCATGGTATATTTGTTTCAGTAAAAAATCGTTGTTATTCCTTTTGAAACCTCTGTTTTCCTATTGTCTCGGGGTGAAAACAATTCATAAAATCTTCTTATAAATAGAAATAAAAGCATTAATTTTGCATCAAAATTCAAAGAGATGAATCATCAGATTAAGGAATATCTTTTTATAGCGTTAGGATCATTGTGCGTGGCATTGGGTGCCATTGGTGTAGTCGTGCCGGGATTGCCTACAACGCCATTCTTGCTTTTAGCATCATGGCTTTTCTATAGAAGTAGTGAGAAGTTGCAGAAAAAATTATTAGCATCCTGGTTGGGAAAATACATTCGTGAATACGAGAACAATCGTGGATTGTCTATACGTGGGAAAATCTCAGCTATTGCAATGATGCTTATCATGTGTTCCATCTCCACTATTTTCTTTATACCGAACATGGTGGTGAAATTAATAGTGGTTTTTGCTGGAATTATTGGCTCTTTGGTCGTTGGCTTTGTGGTTCCAACTGCAAAAAAGAAATAAAGGTGGGTTTATGAAGCCCACCTAATTTTATTTCCGTAATTCTACTTTG
>CACZUS010000065.1 GCA_902784425.1 uncultured Bacteroidales bacterium | reverse complement strand
TGTTGATAAGATTTGGATCGTTGTCGTTGCTGCTCATGGTACAGGTGTATGTGGTACCTTCCGATACTTGATCGGCACTGATTATTGCCACGTTAGGTTGATAATAATTGGGTATGGATATAGGACTTGACCAATTGTAGCTATCAAATCCTTCGGGTGCTGTTAACTCGATGTCTGCTCCTTCTCCACAGTTTTTGATGATTACCTCGAAAGGTTTTGTCTCTGCTGTGAAATATCCGTATGAGCGGTGGTAGTTGGCTGCATATATTTGTTTGAATTTGCGTTTTGTGGTTCCACCACATTTAGGACATATGGATTGATTGTTGGCATCAAGATTTAGATCTTCGTCTTTTATGTGTGATCCACAGTTTCTGCATACCCAAATTTTTTCAACGCAGTCATGGTTGATTATTTCGACAGTAATCTCTTGCCCAATATAGTTTCTAAGATCGTAGGATATTGTTGTCCAATCTTTGAAATAAGTTCTCTCTAGGTAATCTGCAGGCAAGTAAGCTTGTTGACAGTAAGCATTGCCATGCACAGGAATCTCTTCGCTTTCCAAACATGTACGGATGGTGTTGTCTGAGGAGTAACAATTGTAACATATATGGGCTAACTCGGGGTCCGAGTTTTCAAGGTTTGCATAGATGAGTGTCTCCTTTTTGTTTGTCTTGTAGTTGCACTCTATGCATACTTCCTGCATTTCTGTTCTTGTTTTTTGAACATTATGTCCCTCAATACAAACTTTTTTAGTTGTGTATTGTAAACATTTGTAGTAGTAGGTGCCAACGACATCGTTACCTTTATTTTCAAATTGTAAACATTCACCAACTTCGTTGACGTCGGTGCAATTGACGTATTCTTTATTCCCGTTTCGGTCTTTTATATAGTAGAATCTTCCTGAATTATCTTGATAGTATCTTCTTTGCGTGTTTTGTTGTTGGTATGTTATCCTTCCCCAATAACTCGATGGAATATAGCAAGTGGTTGGAGCTTCGTATTGTGAACAAATGTCCCTTACCGTTTTTTCTCTTGTGCATTCGAATTCTTCGTAGGGGATGACAACCTCTTTCCAATCAGAGTTTAAACATTCGAAATCTCTTTTTTCGTCGGTGCTTTTGCAGCAGTTATCATTTATGTTACAGATGTTGTGGTGTTCGTCAAATCCATACTCGTCAGGTAATATTTGCTCACATATTTTACAATAGGTGACGTATTCTGAAATCGTTTTGGTGCTAGCTTTTGTTAGCCCATTCTCTCCTGCAATAACACTAGAGTTGCATAGAACATTTCCGTTTTGATCATATATGCGAACGGCAAACGGAGGAAGTTCGTCGTTTTTGTGCCTGCCGTTGAAGTGTGGATCGTGAAGGAGCGCTGCGTATTTGTAGGTCAGCAGAGTGGAGTTTTCACCAACCGTGAATTTGTACACCATTTTTTCTGCCATTGCACGTCTGTAATATCCTTCAGGGTTTGCTCGGTCTTCTGCTTGTATTTCGGGCTCTTCGCTAGAACCGATTCTTACCGCATAGGTACTTCCGTCAGGTACTTGTTGCAAGTTGTCACAGGCAATGTTTTTGTCTATACTGGAGGAACTCATGATGCGAAAGTCTCCGTATATTGTCCCTGTGATTTGGGCTGTTCTCTCGGACCAATTGTCTGTTGGGGCGGTTGTCTTTCCTGAAAATGAATTTGAAACTACAAAAGTCGGATTCGTTTCGTTGGAAAAATCACTTGGTCCGTAATATCCGTAATATCTATCGAATCCCAAGTTAGGCGTGTCGGAATTTACTTTGCTCGTTTGCGCATAAGTGGCCTGTACGCCTATACCGAATAGCAATAGGTTGGAAAATAGTAGAAGGATAATATGTCGCAGTCTAGTTTGTATACGTTTGCTCATATCTATATGTTTTTTAAATTCTTACTTTGTTTCTCACCGATTAAAGTTCAATTTGTAAAATTATCGATTAATTTTCACCCCACCAAATTATAAATCGATTGATTTCACTTTTTTTTACAAAATTTTACAAAAAAAACAAAATTGAGAAAATTAAGCTTTGATTTGACTTGTATAGAATTGTAACATCTTGTGTCTTATTGCTTTGTGAAACGTTTGTGCTTTTTTTGAAAAATAACTAGAAAAAAACTTTGTCGTTTGGTGAAAAACGCATAATTTTGCAACGTTAAAATTTATGAAGGCGGATTAGTGTAGTGGCCTAGCACGTAGCTCTCTCACGGCTTAGACCCGGGTTCGATTCCCGGATCCGCTACTAAAAAATGGGTTCATTTTGTTTGAAACCCATTTTTTTTTATCTTTGTTCGGTCATGAGATATGAATTTATAGACATTACGTTACTGCATTTTTTTTCTGATGATTTCTTGGTGAGTGATTTGCTAAGAAATGCGAAGCTTTTTGATTGATGTGTTGTCGTTATGCTAGATTTTCATGATTCAAAATCATTTCAAAAAGAAAAATTATATGTTTATGAAGCGCGCTCTTTTTTTCTCGTTCGTTGCTTTTTTGTTGATGCTCTCATGCTCGTCTGCAAAAAAGGAAACGGAAAGCCAATCTGTACAAACATCTACTCATAAGGAGCCGGTTCGACCTCCTTTTTCTTCGGATTCAGCATTCTTCTTTATTAAGCAACAATGTGAGTTCGGACCACGTGTTCCTAATACTCCGGCGCATGAAAATTGTGCGGAATATTTGGTTGAAAAATTGAAATCTTTCGGGTTGAGTGTCTCAACGCAAAAATTCACTGCAACAGCTTATAATCAAACCGTTTTGAATGGTGTCAACATCATCGGACGACTTCATCCTGAAATGGATAATAGAATAATTTTGTTCTCGCATTGGGATTCGCGCCATGTGTGTGACAATGATAGTCATGAGAATATAAACAAACCTGTTATGGGTGCTAATGATGGCGCCAGTGGTGTAGGCGTGTTACTAGAAGTGGCTCGTCAATTTCAACTGGAAAGAGATTCTATAGGAATCGATTTTGTATTCTTAGATCTGGAAGATTACGGACAACCTTCTTTTGAAACAGATGAAAAAAAAGACACTTGGTGCTTGGGCGCTCAGTATCTGGCTCGTAACCCTTACTATGATAGACGTCCGCAAAAGGGAATTCTGTTGGATATGGTGGGGGCAGCCTCTCCTTATTTTGGGTTCGATCAGATTTCTTTGAACTTTGCAGAACCACTTTTGCAAGAGGTTTGGTCGGCTGCTCATGCTTTAGATTACAACTCTTCGTTTGTGCCAAACGTGTCTGGCGCTGTATTAGACGACCATTATTATATTAATACGATTGCAGGTATCCCTACCATTGATATCATCGATTATAATCAAAATAGGGGTTTCCCTTCAACATGGCATACGGTTAATGACACACCTGAACATATCGATAAAAAGACCTTGCAAATGGTTGGTGAGGTGTTGATAAGCGTGCTGAGGAAAAAATGAAATTCTCATTCAGGGATTTAGGGGCGTTGCCAGAATTTCGCTCTGTATTCACCAACTTTTCATGGCTTTTTATCATAAAGGTTGCAGGGTACGTGTTCCCGCTTCTCACCATTCCGTATTTGGCAAAGATACTTGGTGCGGAAGGCCTTGGTAAAATTGCTGTGGCAGCCTCTGTGAATGTTTGGATTTTGACGATTTGCAATTGGGGGTTCCTCTATTCTGGAATAAGAGACTTGTCAAGATGTAAAACGGATGAAAAACAGGTCTCTTCCATCTTCTCAACCATCCTTTCTTGTCGACTGACCTTGATGACGCTTTCTTTCTTGGGCTTGATGATTGTGGTGGCTCTTGTTCCTTCGTTTTGGGAAGAACGCTTGTTGTTCTTTTTTTCGTTTTTGATGATACCCGGACATATTCTATTCCCGGAATGGTTTTTCCAAGCCATGGAAGAGATGAAATATGTGACCATCTTTAATTTTATTGTGAAACTCCTTTTTACCGTCGCTGTTTTTGTGTTTATTCAGCAAAAGGAGGATTATGTTCTTCAACCTTTGCTTTTATCATTGGGCTTTTTGTTGGTGGGTGGCGTTTCTCATCTGTACATTGTTAAACGATGGAATGTGAAGTTTCAATGGATCTCGTTAAAATGTGCATTTCGGGAGATAAAATCAAATGTGGACATTTTCCTTAGTGTGTTTATGCACAATTTATATGATAGTTTTTCTCAAATTGTTTTGGGGTACTATAACGGTTTTTCACATTGTGGTGTGTATGATGCTGGTAATAAATTCTATGACATTTGTACGCAGTTTTTCAATCTGTTGTCGATGGCCTTTTACCCTGTTCTGTCACGTAAAATAGATATTCATAAATACTATTTGGCAGTGGCGCTCGGGTTGGCGTCTGTTGTCTCTCTTCTTCTTTTCATTTTTGCACCAACGATTATTCATTGGTTTTATACAGAAGAATTTTCAGAGGCGGTGACTGTTTTGAGAATATTATCTTTGTCATTGCCTTTTGCCATTGTGATAAATATTTATGGAACGAATTATTTGTTAATTGTCGGACAGGAAAAGAAACTGAGATCGATTATCGTTTTTGTCTCGTTAGTTGGATTTGCATTATCTTTTCCTTTGGCGATTTGTTATAAGGCGATTGGTGTTGCAATATTGCTTCTTTTTGTCCGCTTTGTCATGGCGGTTGCCTTGTATGTTGCTTATCGGAGAACTCCGATAGAAACAAATCGGATTTAAGGTTAGGTGCGTTCTATAAACACATAGTTTAAACATAAATTAGTATGAATGTAGCGAATGTTAAGTCATTGACTCTCTTAAACGTTATGGTGGCGTTTTTCTTTATGACGACGCCATTGGAGTCCATTTCGTTGTTTGAGCGATTTTCATTGGCCAAACTTTCGTCTTTGTTCGTTTTGGTGGTATGGGCGTATAAGGGTTTTCCTCTTCGACGCTGTTACTTGATCTACTCTTTCGTTTTGGTATTGTTCTTGTCCGTTTTCTCTGTTATATGGTCGATAGACAGGGAGCATACATTTATTTCCATCTTTACTTTTTTGTTACCATGCATTTTGTTGATGGAGGCTATTATGGTATCCATCAGAAGAAAAGAGGATATTAAGTTATACTTGTTTTTTTATGTGGTTGGATGTTTGATAATATCCCTTTCTTGTATTATTAATCGAGATGCCATTCTTGAAAATGCGATAATGGAACATGAATTAAGACTGACATCTTTCGAGCAGAACCAAAATGTGTTGGCCTTTTTGTTGACGATGGGAGTCGTTATTGTGCTTTCTGCACTAAAGAATCATGGATCGATTTGCATAAGGATAGCGGAATGGTCGCTGCTTGTGCTATTTTCTTTTGTCTCTATCTCCACAGGATCGAGAATGGGAATGGGGCTTTTGTGTCTTGTTTTACTTTTATTTATGATTTCAACCAGGGGGAAAACTCAGATTTTTCTGATGCTTTTATTCCTCATCTCCTTTTTTTTCTTCTTGTTGCCACTTATTCCTTCGGAAGTGTACAGTCGAATGTTTGAGTCGAATGCATTGATTAAATCGGGTGATTTCTCAGGAAGAGGTGCTATATGGGAGAAGGGTTGGTCTGCTTTTATGAAGGAAAATAGTTTCTTCGGCATTGGGTATAGCAATTTTAATAATTTGATGAAACTGTACTATTCAGCTCCGGAGGCTTCTCACAATACGTATTTAACTTATGTGGTTGAATATGGCTTTGCCTTCTTTTGGATTCTTCTTATTCCAGTGATACTTATCGTTAAGTATGTTTGGAAAATTTACAGAAAGGAAAGAGACTTGTATGTTTTCGCTTATGTTCTTCCTCTCTTGATTGCTATGTTTATGTTAGAAACGGAGAAGAACAGATGGATCTTTATCATTGGTGCGTTGGTTTATACATGGTATAAACTATCGTATGACGAAAAAACTGTTTATGAAGATAGTAGAAGTGATTCCTAAATTGGTTTCTGGTGGTGCTGAGAAATTTGTTATTGATCTGTCGAACGAATTGTATAGGCAAGGTCATGATGTGACGTTGGTGTCGCTATATGATACGGATCAAAGTTGCATATTGGAATCTGCTTTGCTGAAAAACATAAAAAAAGTCTCTTTACATAAACATTTGGGTTTGGATTGGAAGTGCATGTTGGCATTACTCCAATTCATTCGCAGAGAACGTCCGGATGTGGTGCATGTGCATGTTGGTGCGATTCGTTATGTGATGCCAGCCCTTGTTTGGATGCGAAAAATCTCCTTTTTCGCAACAATTCATAGTGAACCAGTACGTGAGGCGTTTTCAAAATTGGGTCTCTATTTAAGGAAAATCCTATTTGCTTTTAAAAGAATGACACCGGTTGTTATCTCTGATCGGTTTGTCGACACCTTCGAGAAATTGTATCATCGCACACCTTGTGTGATTTATAATGGAGCGGTGGAGTATAACAAAGAGTTTTCTGAGGAATTGAAACAGTATCGGGAGAATGTCGATTTCCTCTTCGTTCATGTGGGTAGAATTCAAAAAGTGAAAAATCAGCTGATTTTGGTAAAGACCTTTTCTCGTCTTATTGATGAAGGATGCAAAGTAAGGTTGCTCATTATTGGAAGAGTGGAGGATTGTGAACTTCTTTCTCAGTTGTCAATGTATTTTAATGACAACATTCTTTATCTTGGAGAAAAAACGGATGTTCGGTCGTATATGAAAGTCTCTGATGCATTGTGCATGACATCTACTGTGGAAGGTATGCCCATCTCGATCATAGAGGGAATGTCGGTGGGGTGTGTTCCACTCGTAACTCCTGCTGGTGGATGTGTGGATATGATTAATCAGGGGGTGGATGGATTGTTGTCACCTGATTTTGATGAAGAGTCGTATTACCAACTTCTTCGACAGTATATGAAGTATGGTCAGGAAAAGAGATATAGCATGAGTCAATCTGCATTAAAAAAATACCAAGATTGTTATTCCATGCAAATTTGTGCGAAAAATTATCTTTTGGCGTTTAATTTGTCTTGTTATAAAACTAAATAATATGGGTGAAAGTGAACTGATTTTTGTCGGTCCGTTAGGTCGCGAAAAACATTGTATGGAAGGACCGTCAGTGAGAAATGCCTTTTTCCTGAAAGAACTCGAAAATCATTTCAGATTCATCGATGTTTATGATACATGGGACTGGAAATCTGCACCACTCATGTTGGTCAGACTTTCATGCCAGATTCTTTTTTCGAAACGAAAGAAATTCATCATCTCTGTAAGTGGAAAAAGTGCATATCACCTTATCGGTTTATTCTCGAAGTTTGGAAGACGCCATCTCGTATTTTATTTTGCTGTTGGTGGATCCTTTTATAAGAAAATAAAAGATGGAAAATTTGAAAAAGAACGTTATGGGTGCCTTAAATCGATTGTGGTACAGGGAAATTTGATAAAAAAAGAGTTGGAAGAGATGGGCTTAAAGCAGGTTTATTATTGCCCTAATTTCAAGAACATAAAACACATTCCTCCACTGAAGAATGAGAAGAATTCAGTTTGTCGATTTGTCTTTTGCTCGCGA
The DNA here is from genome assembly GCA_902784425.1 of uncultured Bacteroidales bacterium. Lineage (GTDB taxonomy): Bacteria > Bacteroidota > Bacteroidia > Bacteroidales > Paludibacteraceae > UBA1181. Next base: position 19,138 of record CACZUS010000065.1, on the reverse strand, counting down.
ATTTTACCAGAAAAGGGTTGTGACCTGATTTTCTCTGCAGTTGCAATGCTTAATCAAATGGGGAATAAACAATTTGTTGTGGATTTCTTCGGACCTATAAAAGAGACATACAAAACTACTTTTCAGAAAAAAATAGAGGAATACGAAAATGTCACATACAAGGGTGTGCTGGATTTTTCGAACCCTGCCAATTATGATTTGTTGTCACTTTATGATGTAATGTTGTTCCCTACATATTGGGAAGGAGAAGGATTCCCTGGCATTGTAGTGGATGCTTGTGTGGCAGGATTGCCTATCATAGCCTCTGATTGGAGTATGAATAGAGAGGTTGTTGAGGATGGAATGACGGGCTGGATCATTCCAAGTAAGGATGTTGAAGCTTTGGCGAATGTTATGTTGAAGGTGGTGGATGATTCGTATGATTTATTGTCAATGAGTCAAAATTGTCAGAGAAAAGCCTCCAAATTCTCATCCGAGAACGTGTTGTCAACTTCCTTTTTACAAAAAATCGGTTTGCTAGAGCGATTGTCGTAATATGCATATTAAACATAATAAAATAACGAAGGTTCTTTTTTACCCGCTTATCGTAGTGGGTGAGTGGATGGGGAAACATTTCCCTCTTCAATACATGAAGATCCGGTATCTCTTTCGGTTCCATCGGTTTGTGAATTTAGAGCATCCTACAGACTTGAATGAAAAGATTCTTTGGCTTTATTTTAATACGGATACGGATGAGTGGTCTCGCTTGTCGGACAAACTACTTGTGCGTGATTATGTAAAGGAGAAAGGATATGAGGATATACTGAAGAAGGTGTATGTTGTGTGGAATCAATTGGAAGATGTTAGATTCGATGCATTGCCTGAATCATTTGTTTTGAAAAGTAATAATGGTAGTGGTACTTGTTTGATTGTGAGTGATAAGTCACAATTTCAAGAAGATAAAGCCATGCGTTTGATGAAGCAGTGGATGATCAAAGAGGATTTCGGATATGAGTATCATTATCGGAAGATAACGAACCGATTGTTTGCGGAAGAATATTTGGATGCATGTGATTCGTCTTCGGTTGTAGATTATAAATTTTGGTGTTTCAATTCTGTCCCTTCATACGTTTGGGTCTGTACCAATCGTGATGGTTCTAAGTGCGACACTATGATTTACGATATGAGTTGGAATGCATTTCCCAACTATTTGAACGAGAATCAATCCTATAGGGAAGGAGCGTTGATTCCGAAACCTTTCCAATTTGAACGGATGAAGGAGATAGCAAGCAAGCTGTCTCAATCTTTCCCAGTCGTACGTGTCGATCTCTTCGAGGTGAACGGAAAGGTCTATTTCGGAGAGATGACGTTTACCTCTGTTGGTGGAATGAATTCACAATATTCTAAAGAGTTTTTATTAAAAACAGGAGCACAGATCGAATTATGAGTGAGTTGCCATACATCTTATACAAGAACTCGTGGGTCTATTCTGAATCGATAGATACAGAGATACAACTTTCTGGCGAGCAGATAAAGTGTCTCTTGTCAAAGGGTGGATTGATGGTGCGGAATCTCTATGATTTTGATGGTGCGGAGTCTTCGTTTTGGTTTGTAATAAAAGATTCAAAGGATGAATTTCGTGGTCATACCACTCAAAAAAGAATTCAGAAATCTCTCTCTTCGCTGACGTTTGAGCGTATCTTAAAAAAAGACTTCCCATTGGAAGAGGCCTATTCAGTGATGATGGAGAATTATCTTTTTTATAAAACGAAGCAGAATATCCCGTCTTTTGATGAATTTAAAACGCGAGTATTCTCTATGGATGATTCGTACGATATATGGACGGCAAGAGAAAAACAAACAAACGAATTGGCGGCTTGGGCTATTCGCAAAAGATATGAGACGTATTGCGAATATCAGACTATAAAGGCGCATCCTAAGTTTTTCTCCACATGCTATCCGTTTTATGGAATGTACTATGTTTGTAATGAATACTATTTAAAAACATTGAATTTGAAATTTGTTTCAGATGGGGCTCGAACCATCACAAACCACTCGAATATACAGAATTTCTTGATGGAGAAATTTAATTTCAGGAAAGCTTACTGTCATCTGAATGTGGTATACCAGTGGTGGTTGACTCCTATCGTAAAGTTATTGTTTCCATTTAGAAAAATTCTCCCCCAAGGAAGTATTAAGTCTCTTCTGAACATGGAGGCAATGAAACGTGGTTTGTTATGAGTGAATCGATAAAATTGACAGTTGTGTGCCCTGTCTATAATGAAGGCGCATTCGTTTCTCAATGTGTGGAATCTCTTTTGAAACAGGATTTCCCAAAAGAGGAAATGGAGATCTTGTTTGTTGATGGAATGAGTACGGATAACACAAGAGAGGTTATTTCTAGATATATGGAGACCAATCCATTCATCTATCTGCTTGATAACCCTTTTCAAACGGTGCCATTTGCTATGAATAAGGGAATCAGGAATGCAAAGGGAGAGGTGATTGCACGAGTGGACGCTCATGCCTTGTATCCGTCGAATTACTTGTCGACATTATATCGCTGCTTATACGAATTGAAGGCAGATAACGTGGGCTGTATCATCCGCACGGATGTAAAGACGAAAACAGATGAGAGTCTCTCTATCCGTGAAGTCTTATGTAACAAGTGGGGCGTGGGCAATTCCCTTTTCCGTACGGGTGTGAATGAGGCTCAATTGGTTGATACTGTCCCTTTTGGCTGTTTCCCTAAAGAAACCTTCGAAAAATATGGCTTGTATGATAGCCGCCTCGACCGTGATCAAGACATCGAACTCAATAAACGTATCGTAAATGGAGGTGGAAAAATTTACATCGTGCCTGACACCTATTGTGTCTATTTCGCACGTGAGACTTATCGAGACTTGGCTCAAAATAGCTTCGATAATGGCAAATGGAATATCTGGACACTCTTCTATACAAGAAATCTGGAATCATTGTCAGTGAGACATCTGATACCGTTTTTCTTCATTCTTTCTTTGCTGATGACTCTCTTCTTGGGCTTTGTATTCCCAAAGGTCCTTATTGTGTTTGCGTTGATTCTTTTATCTTACTTGCTTCTTGTCGGACTCGTTTCTTACAGATTGTCAAAAGAGAAAAATTTACGTTTCTCTTGCTTGATAAAAGCCTTTCTTACATTGCATTTTTCTTATGGTGTGGGCTCCCTTATGGGATTTGTCTTATGGCCTTTTAAATAATAGATGATATGACTCTGAAGTGGTTGTTTGATCGAATCGTTTCTGCTTTCGCTTTGATTGCTTTTGCTTGGCTATTGTTGATTATAGCTGCAACAATAAAGGTGAAAATGGGAGGTCCTGTCCTTTTTGTTCAAAACAGAGTGGGGCGGAACGGGCAATTATTCCGTATCCATAAATTCCGCACAATGAAGTTGAATCATGATGGATCTTCCGTGTCGGTGGCAGGTGAATCGCGAATCACACCATTGGGGTCTTTCTTGCGTAAATATAAGTTGGATGAATTGCCCGAATTGTGGGATGTGATGGTGGGGAATATGAGTTTTGTGGGGCCTCGACCTGATGTCCCAGGCTACGCCGATAAACTGCAAGGAGAGGAAAGAGACGTTTTAAAACTGCTCCCAGGCATAACAGGTCCTGCAACACTTAAATACAGAAATGAGGAAACTCTTTTAGCAACGAAGTCCAATCCACAACAATATAATGATGAAGTGATATTTCCTGATAAGGTGCGACTCAATTTGTACTATTACCATCATCGTTCATTTGTGATGGATCTGAAAATACTTTTTGCCACTGTGTTTCATTCCCATATCGTCTATGCAGGAGAGGTGATTTGAAAAAAGAGAGTGATGTTGATGATAAAATGCGGTCAAAAGTGTACCTTTGTAAAACGAATAGAATTTTTGTAATCATATAGCATGGATTTAATTTTAAAATATTTCCCGAATCTGACAGATCGTCAAAAAGAGCAGTTCGCTGCTTTGTACGATTTATATACGGATTGGAACAGCAAGATTAATGTCATCTCTCGAAAAGATATAGAAAATCTTTACGAGCATCACGTACTTCACTCGTTGGCGATTGCCAAGATACTGGAGTTTAAACCAGGCACATCCATCATGGATGTGGGAACGGGGGGCGGTTTCCCTGCCATTCCGTTAGCCATCTATTTTCCTGAATGCACATTCCATTTGGTCGATTCCATAGGAAAGAAGATTCGTGTGGCAACTGAGGTTTCGAATGCCATCGGATTGCAAAACACAACGTTCAAACATGAACGAGTTGAGGAGGAGAAACAAAAGTTTGATTTTGTGGTTAGTCGCGCCGTTATGCCGTTGGCTGATTTGGTAAGATTGTCACAGAAAAATGTTTCATTGAAAAATCAGAAGAATGCTTTGCCGAATGGTATTATTTGTTTGAAGGGCGGCGAACTTCAACATGAGATAATGCCTTTCCGAAATAGAGCATCCATGTATGATATAAAGGATTTCTTTAAAGAGGAGTTTTTTGATACGAAGAAGGCAGTATACGTGCCTGTTTGTTGATGTGAGAAATGGCAGATAGTTATAAATTCATAGCTCGGAGAAGAAACCTAGTAAAAGTCCTAGAGAGTAAGGGTATTCGCTCATCCATTGTGCTGAAAGCTATTGGTGATGTGCCTCGCGAAAAGTTTATGAATCAGACATTGGTTGAACTTTCATACGATGATAAGGCATATCCGATAGGGGCTGGACAAACCATCTCGCAACCCTATACTGTAGCGAAACAAACAGAGTTGTTGGACCTGAGAGGTGATGAGAAGGTGTTGGAGATTGGTACGGGCTCTGGCTATCAGACTGCAGTCCTTTGCCATTGCAGATGTTCTGTGTATAGCATAGAAAGGCAGAAGACCTTATATGACAAAACGAGTAAATTATTATATGATTTGGGGTATAGAGCCAATTGCATGTATGGCGATGGCTTTGCCGGATGGAAAGAAAATGCACCATACGACCGCATATTGGTGACGGCTGGTTGTGCGGAAATGCCTAAAGAATTGTTGACACAATTGAAGGTGGGAGGATTTATGGTGATTCCTTTCGGAACCAATTCACAGCTGAAAATGTTACGCATAAAAAGAGTATCAGAAACGGACTTTGAAAAAGAAGAGTTCGGAGAATGCTCTTTCGTGCCAATGTTAAAAGGAGTGGAGGAGTAATGCAACAGTGTTTGCTGAATGTACAAAAATTAGTGATTGGGTATCGTAATTTATCCCAAGTGCGTGCGCTCACGCAACCAATTTCTTGTATGGTCTCTTCTGGCACTTTGATTGCTTTGCTGGGACCTAATGGAACGGGGAAAACCACTTTGTTGAAGACCTTGTCGGGTTTGCATGCTCCTATTTCAGGGGAAATCGAATTGTGCGGAAAAACTTTGTCAACGCTCTCTGCTCGACGTAAATCGGAACTGGTGGGCGTCGTCTTCCCTCAAAATATGGCACGACCTAACTTGACAGTGTCGGAATATGTTATGATGGGCTTCTATCGTACCTTGTCATGGAACGGCATTTTGAGTGCGGAAGATGAAAAGAGACGTTCTGAATTGTTGACGCAATTTGCTCTTGACTCTTTGGCTGACAGACGGATTGGTGAATTGTCTGATGGTGAGTTTCAACGTGCCGAATTGGCTCGTGTCATGGCACAGTCTACGCCTCTCGTTGTGATGGATGAACCTACGGCACATTTGGATTATCCCTCTCGACATCTTATTATGCGAATGTTGAAAGAGTTGGTTGCCCAATTGGGAGTCTCTATTATAGTGAGTACCCACGAGGTGGATATGATTAAAGATTATGCAGATCAATTCTGGACATTAGATAAAAAGGGAGGCTTTCAGTCTCATTCCTCCTTGTCGGCAGCTTTGCTGAACGAGGTGTATGACACGCAGATTTTTTAGGGGAAATTTTGCCTGAATCAATTTTCAAAAGTGTAAAAAAAACAGAGACGATGTTTTGTCGCCTCTGTCATTCAACGTATGTTGTTTTTATTATTTTCCTGTAAAACCGCAGATTGCCGTTGATTAGAAATTAGCCGTCTTAGGTGTTCTTGGGAATGGAATCACGTCGCGGATGTTTTGCATACCTGTTACGAACAACATCAAACGCTCGAAACCAAGTCCGAATCCTCCGTGAGGACATGTACCGTACTTACGAGTGTCCAAATACCACCACATATCTTTCATAGGAATCTTCAACTCGTCGATTCTCTTCAAAAGTTTGTCGTAGTTCTCTTCACGAACACTACCACCGATGATTTCACCAATTTGAGGGAAGAGGACATCTGTACCTTGAACTGTCTTCTTGTCCTCATTCTCTTTCATATAGAAAGCTTTGATCTCTTTTGGATAATTGATCATGATGACAGGCTTTTTGAAGTGCTCTTCAACCAAGTAACGTTCATGCTCACTGGCCAAGTCGCATCCCCAATAAACAGGGAACTCAAACTTGTGTCCTGCTTTGATGGCATCTTCCAATATCTTTACACCTTCTGTGTATGGAAGTCTGACGAACTCTGTGTCGACTACTGCTTTTAATCTTTCAATCAAACCGTTGTCGATTAGTTTGTTGAGGAATTCTAGATCGTCCATGCAGTTGTCTAATGCCCATTTTACACAATATTTGATGAAGTCCTCTTCCAAATCCATCAAATCTTGAAGATCGATGAAGGCAACTTCAGGTTCGATCATCCAAAACTCTGCCAAGTGACGTGGCGTGTTGGAGTTCTCAGCACGGAAGGTTGGTCCGAAAGTGTAGATGGCACCCAATGCAGTGGCAGCTAACTCGCCCTCCAACTGTCCAGATACTGTTAGTGAAGTCTGTTTGCCAAAGAAATCATCATCGTATCGGATGTTTCCGTTTTCATCTTTCTTTAGGTTGTATAGATTTTGTGTGGTAACTTGGAACATTTGTCCAGCACCTTCACAATCAGATGCAGTAATGATAGGAGAGTGGAAGTAGAAAAATCCTTTCTCGTGGAAATATTTATGGATAGCAATTGCCATGTTGTGACGGATTCTCAATACGGCACCAAACAAGTTGGTACGTGGACGAAGGTGTGCAATGTCACGAAGATATTCTAATGAGTGACCTTTCTTCTGTAATGGGTAAGTATCATCAGCTGTACCATAAATTTCAATCTCATCAGCTTGAATCTCTACGGATTGTCCACCGCCCAAAGACTCAACTAACTTACCGTTGACACTGATACATGCACCTGTTGTGATTGATTTCAGTATGTTCTCGTCAAACTTGTCAACATCGGCAACAATCTGTATGCTGTTAATGGTAGAACCGTCGTTTAAAGCAATAAAGTTTACACTTTTGTTACCTCTTTTTGTTCTTACCCAACCTTTTACGTTGATGGGTTCTCCGTATGATGTCTTCTTGAAGGCATCGACAATCTTAGTTCTACGAATCTCCATAATCTACTTTTTTATTTCGGTTTATCTTATACTCAAAATTTTGATTTGCAAAGTTAACAATAAGTTTTCATAATTTGCCATTCTTGAATAGTTTTGTCGAATATTCTTTTTCTATACGTTCATTTTGTTTCAAAATTAGTTCTATTCTGTTTCGTTTGTCTATTGTTTCTTGCCGTTTCCTTTGCTTTGAATGATGGATTTCATTAAATTTGTAAAAAAATTATCAAGGGACATTCCCTTTATGTCTAACTTTTGTTTTGCGGAAAATATATGAAAGAAAGATCTGCTAAAAACGTTGAAATGAAAAGTCTTGCCGATTATTCAAGAGCCGACTTTTTTATGTGTAAATGTCAAAAGCCTGTAGTCAATGAGGCTTGGCATGAGTATGAATCGATTGTTCGTGATTTGGATGAACAGTTAAAACAAGTTCCTGCCTTGTATGGACAAGATGGGAAGGGGTTCCAAGCGACTGTCTACGCTCATTATTTTGGGGGCGCAACGGATGTTTTCGTGACAGAGTGCAGCGGAGATGATGCCTTTGGATATGTGATCCTGAATGGCGATTATGAAAGTTCTGAGTTGGGGTACATCTCCATTAAGGAACTGACGGAGATTGATCTGCTGAATCTGGATTTCTTTTGGGAACCATGTGCCTTGCAAGAGGCTCTTTCCGAGGTAGATTCGGAATATTTCCAGTAGGGAGATGTATTGGGTAAAAAAATAGAGACGGTGAATACATCGTCTCTATTTCTGTTGAATTTATTGAAAAATTAGATTTTACATTCTTTCAGGAACTTCAATGCCTAAGAGTCCCATGCCCGATTTGATAACTGCCGCAATCTTCTTTGACAACAAAAGACGGAATGCTCTCAAATCTTCGTTCTCCTCCTTCAGAATTGAGAAGTCGTGATAGAAAGAGTTGTATTGCTTAACAAGTTCGTACACGTAGTTGGCAATAAGAGCCGGACTGTAGTCGGAACCTGCTTGTTTTACAACATTCGGGAAGTTGGATAGGTATTGAATCAAGTTGACCTCTGTGTCGGATAGTGTAAGACCCTCTTTTACAGAATTGTTGAGCTGAATGCCTTGCTCTGCAGCTTTACGCAATACGGAGCAGATTCTAGCATGAGTGTATTGAATGAATGGTCCGGTGTTTCCGTTGAAGTCGATAGACTCTTTGGGATTGAACAACATGTTCTTACGTGGATCCACCTTCAAAATGAAATATTTCAAGGCGCCTAAACCGCAAATGCGAGCAATCTCGTTGATCTCATCTTCCGTCATGCCATCCAGTTTTCCTAATTCGTCAGATACTTCGCGGGCTGTTTGAATCATTTCATCCATCAAATCGTCCGCATCCACAACGGTACCTTCTCTTGATTTCATCTTTCCTTCAGGAAGTTCCACCATTCCGTAAGAGAAGTGAACCAAGTCTTTACCCCATGAGAAACCAAGGCGGTCGAGTAGGATGGAAAGCACTTGGAAGTGGTAGTTTTGCTCATTCCCAACTACATAGATCATTTTGTTGATGTCAAACTCGTTGAAACGTTGAGTGGCAGTTCCGATGTCTTGTGTCATGTAAACGGATGTGCCATCCGCACGGAGAAGTAACTTCTCATCCAAACCGTTTTGAGTAAGGTCGGCCCAAACAGAGCCATCCTCACGACGATAGAACAAACCTTTGGATAATCCCTCGTTTACTTTTGCTTTTCCGTCAATGTAAGTGGTTGACTCATAATATATTTTGTCGAATCCTACGCCCAGTCTCTTGTATGTCTCGTCGAAACCTGCGTATACCCAACTGTTCATTTCATTCCATAATTTGCGTACTTCAGCATCGCCATCCTCCCATTTTTTCAGCATGGCTTGAGCTTCTTGTAATAAAGGAGCTTGCTTTTTGGCATCTTCCTCAGAGAGACCTTTGTCCATTAGCGCTTTGACCTCCTTTTTGTATTCTTGGTCAAACTTAACGTAGTAGTCACCTACCAGGTGATCTCCTTTTTTGCCTGTTGAGGCTGGAGATTGTTTCGGATATGACCTAAGTGAAGAGGCTTGTTTGTGTTGGGAGATGAATATTCAACCATGTATAGAGGGGAGTCTGCCGTGGCTGTTTTGAATCCAAATTGATCGTCGGCCAGCATAGCGTTGAGAGTGCTCACCCAAGTGTTCTTTGCTATTGATAGGTTGAGGAAACCTTTAATCACATTGAATTTTTCCACAATGCTCTCGTTCTTCACCAAATAATCGCCGATTTCATTGGCGGTGATCTCTGGCGTTTTTTTCGAAATTTTCAAGAATGGGAACACGACAAGGGTTAAATCTCCCTCAAACTCTTTTTTTGTCGTTTGTAATTGTACCGCTTTTGCATCCACGGTTTGTCCGTACAGACTCTCAATAGTCTTGATGACAGATTGAACTAACTTTTCTTCTAAATTCATCTCTTTTATTATTTTGTCTGCAAAATTACAATAAAAAAGGGAAGGTAACATACCTTCCCTTAGTTTTTTTGCTAACGTTGAATTAGTTTAATGCAGCGTTCAATTCTGAACCAGCTTTAAATTTAGCAACTTTCTTAGCAGCGATTTTAATCTTTTGCTTAGTTGATGGGTTGATACCCTCACGAGCAGAAGTCTCTTTTACAGAGAATGTTCCAAAACCGATAAGAGCAACTTTGTCTCCTGATTTCAATGCTCCAGAGATAGCCTCTGTAAATGCATCAACTGCTTTCTTGCTGTCAGCTTTGCTAAGTCCAGCTTTTTCTGCTACTGCGTTAATAAGTTCTGTCTTGTTCATAAGATTATAATTTAAAAATTTGTTTGATTGTCTTAATTGTTGCAAATCTATTTTAAAAATCTTTGATTCCAAAGGATTTGAGAAAAAAAATATAGAAAAAAATAGACTTTTAGCATAATTGTGTTATAAAACATACTGGAACATGTTTTTTAACATTATCTTTGCGGAAAATTAATGTGTATGTCAAGTTTTAGTGATAATTCATTTTTTGGATTTTTTAAAAATATTCCTACCGTAACGCGACATTTGTTGATTATAAATGTACTTTTTTGGATAGCTTGTATTGCGTTTAAGAGGAATGGAGTGGATATTCTTGGATCTTATAGTTTACATTATTGGGGATCATCCGCTTTTCATCCTGTTCAGTTTATCACGTACATGTTCTTGCATGCGCCATTACCTCAAATTGGACATATCTTTTTTAATATGTTCTCTCTTTTTATGTTTGGCCGTGTTCTTGAAATGTATTGGGGACCGAAATTTTATCTCTTCTTTTATATAGTGACAGGATTGTTTGCAGGGTTAACTCAGGAATTGACGTGGATGTATGACTTGCGTCCTCTTTTTGACCTCGCTAATGAACCAGTTCCATTTGTGTTGGATGGCACTTTGTTTTATGATTCACAAGACGCCTTCATCTATATGTATGGTTGCGATTTGAATACTCTCTTATGCAAATATCAGACGGTCGGTGCTTCTGGTGCCATCTTTGGTTTGTTGACTGCTTTCGCTATGAAATTTCCAAACCATCCGATTTATCTCTATTTTGTTCCCATTCCGATAAAAGCAAAATATGCGATGATTGGTATCGCAGTTTTGGAATTGTTCTTGGGCGTGAGTAGCATTGCAGACGGGATCGCACACTATGCTCACCTCGGTGGTGCATTGGGTGGTGTTCTTCTTGTGTTATGGTGGAATAAATTTTATGTCCCAAATCGTTAGTCTATGAGCTTTAAAGATGATGTAGTCAAATCGTTTCAGGAGGGTTCTCTTCTTACGAAGTTAATCTATGTGAATGTGGGAGTATACGTGCTACTCGCTCTCGTTCAGGTGATTGGTAAATTGTTTGGATTGAATATCACTTGGATGAGTTGGATTTTTATGCTTCCTTCTGAATGGAGTGCTTTCCTTCATCATCCATGGACTCTACTGACATATATGTTTTCTCACACAGGTTTTGTCCACCTCATTTGTAATGTATTAATGTTGTATTGGTTCGGTCAACTCTTTATGACATTCTTCAATCAACGTGATTTGGTGGGCGTCTATGTTTTAGGCGGATTGGCTGGAGGTTTGACCTATCTGCTTTCTTTTAACCTTATTCCTTATTATGTGCAACATGGCCCCAATTTCTTGTTGGGCGCTTCAGCTTCGGTGATGGCGATTGTGGTCTCTACTGCTGTTATCTCTCCAGATTATCGGGTGCGAATTCCTCTGATTGGCTCCGTTAAGATTGAATGGGTTGCCGTTGCTACGGTTTTAATCAGTTTGTTGAGCATCACGTCTGCAAATGCGGGTGGAGAATTGGCTCATCTCGGTGGTGCCTTGGCTGGCTACCTTTTCGCAAAAGCCTATAAAAAGAATAAAAATATAGTTGGTTGGATTAATGCCTTATTGGATAAATTGACCAACCTCCTGAAAAAGAGACCTTCGATGAATGTCTCGTATGAAAATCCATCCTCTGCCCGCGAAACGGATGAGGAATACAATGCTCGAAAAAAACAAAAAAATGACGAGATTGATCGAATCTTGGATAAGATAAAACAAAGTGGGTATGATTCATTGTCGTCGGATGAAAGGAAAAAATTGTTCGGCAAATAGACATTGCTTACAGCTATGAAAAATACGCTTTTCTATTCCCTGATACTCTTCTTTTCCCCATCATTCGTTTTTGCACAATCAGATTCTATTCAGACTCATGAACTACAGGAGGTGGAGGTTTCTTCCTCTCGACGCACTATGTCTAGTGACCTCTTTTCGGGTGCCACTTCGCTATCTCTGCCTGCTGAGGTCTTGACTCAAATGCAAAACACGTCTTTGTCTGATTTCCTTGCTAAGGGTACTCCTTTGTTTGTTAAAGAGACAGGGAATGGAATGCTCTCGACAATTTCATTGCGTGGCACTTCCGCTTCTCATACGAAAGTGAACTGGGAAGACATTCCCATTAATTCACAAACCATGGGGCAGGTGGATCTGAGTCAGTTGCCGCTCGTCTTTTTCGATGAGGTGAATGTTCATCCTGGTGGAGAAGGCGCCGTATATGGGAATGGCGCTATTGGCGGTGCTATCACGTTGTCGGGAAAACTCTCATTTCAAGACACTTTTTCTTTGCAGGTGCACTCCTCATACGGATCTTTTCAGTCATTGTTCGAATCGTTGAAATGTAGGGTCGGAAATGAGAAAATTCAGTCTAATACAGCTCTTTTCTATCGAAGATCTGACAATGACTTTAAGTTTGATTTCAGAAAAGAGAGACAGGTGCAACAAAATGCCTCATTCTACGATTATGGAGTGCTGGAAAATTTGGTTTTTCGTCTGACTCCTAAAAATAGCATTGGAGTAAAATTGTGGCACACTTACTACGATCGTGATATACAACCTATGATGCAAAATAACATGGATGAACGAAAATATGAATCCATTTCTAATCGTTCGACTAAGGTGTTGTTAGACTATGTACAGGAGTCCAATCTGTTGTGGAAGATGCGTTTGGGATGGCTTGCGGATGATCAATGGTATGAGTCTCATCTGATTGCCACAGATGATTGGTTGGCTCAATCTTCGGTGGAAAAATCTTGGCGAAAATCATCAAAGGTGCGTGTCGATTTGAAGGTGGGTGGTGATTTGCATGCAATTCGTCCAGAGGTCTATGCTTACATGGATTCTCTGATGGAGTGGAACGGCTCTCTCTATGCCTTGTCGAAATTTGTTGTTACCCGTTTTGAACTGACTTGTAATTTGCGGAAAAATTTTGTGACAAATCTAAAAGTGCCCTTCAGCCCTTCTATCAGTATAAACTATCACTTTATTCGTAATGAGAAAAACAACTTGTCCGCACAATTTCTGTGCTCTCGAAACGTGAATGTGCCTACTTTGAATGATAGATATTGGGGAAAGATAGACAATAGAAATATCACGCCTGAAAAAGGAGCTGATTTGGAAGTGAATGTGAAATATGGCTATAAGACGGATTGCTATTTTATGCAGTGGCAATCTGCTTTGTATCGGAATGATGTTTCAGATTGGATTTTATGGATGCCTCGTGGAAATATATGGAAGCCTACCAATATTGATCGCGTTTTGGCAAAAGGTGTGGAAGTGACATTAAATCAGATGGTTAAGTGGAGCGAGAACACTGCTTCTCTCGATTTGAATTATGCTTATAATCATACGGAAATAAAGGAAGGCTTCTCGAATATGTCTGTTTTTAAAGGAAGACAAATGCCTCTTCTGCCTCGTCATACGGCCTCAGCTTGCTTGTATGGTAACGTACATTCTTTCCAATATTCTTTGTTGGGTAAATGGGTGGGACCACGAACCACCTCTGATATTTTCGACCAACTAGATGACTATTTTATTCTAAATGTGACGATGGATTATCTGTTTAAGATAGGGAAGAAAGAAGAGAAAAGATACCTTCATACCATAGATGTTGGTGTTCAGGGGAATAATCTGCTAAACACGGTCTATCAGACGATGCCGTATAGAGCAATGCCACTCAGGAATTTCAATTGTTTTGTGAAATATAGCATAAACAGGTAGTTTGAAACCTCAGATGTTTTTTTTCTGTACGTGAGTTAAAAACAATTTAACAAAAATTTGTATTTCAATGGGTTGTTTTGTATTTTTGTACGTTGGATATAGTTATAAAAATATATTATTTCACGAACTTAGTTATCTATAAAACACATTGAACCATGGAAAAAAGATATATATTACATAGATGTGTTGTGCTTTTATCCCTTTTGCTATTTTGCTTGACCGTTAGGGCTGTGCCAGTGCATATCAACTCGGGGAATCCGGCATATCCGTTTCCACAGTTTTTGGAATATGCCTGTGGTGTCAATTTAGGTACGCAAAATCCAGAAGGAGTGGTGCATATTGAAATGGAACAGGATATTCGTGACGCCTACCAAATTTTTGCCAATGAGTGGGAATATACAGGGGATGTGATGGATGGTGTCAAGTACATCCGAGGTAACATCGGTTGTCCTTACGATTGTCGTGAGGGTGATGGATATTCTATGCTTGCTGCCGCAGTGATGGGAGATAAGGAGGCGTTTGATGGTTTGTGGTTTAGAGTACACGATAGCTTTCGTCCTAAATCTACGAGTTATTTGACAGGAGCGAGAATTGGTGGTGGAGAGTATGGAAATTTAATTCTTGGAGATCAGAATAATGATTGCTCTGCCACAGATGGCGATAATGAGATTGTTTTGGCTTTGTATATAGCTTGGCGCCAGTGGGGTGATGACAGTGGACACAAGGGCGCCAATGGCGAAATGATATCCTACAAAAAGGATATGATTGAGGTGGTTCGAGGTCTCGTTGCCATGTATGAAGAACGATTTAAAACGGAGAACCCACGAAGAGTGACTACAGGAGACGTCGGCTTGGATGGTTATCTGAAAAATGGAACAAATTGGTCGGAGGTGACGGACTGGGCAACTTCAAATGCTACGGTTATGAACGGAGTGAGCTATATACCAGAATATGCTGGTCCGGTGAAAATGCATACCGACTATAGTTCGCCAGCCTATTTTAAAGAGTTCTATGATTTGGTGATGGAACTTGACCTTCCGGAATCTTCAGATTGGGAGAGAGAACAATACCGTAGATGCGAAGCATCATGCGATTGGATGGTGGGTAATTGGCTTAGTCAATCTGCTAAGAACCTCTTCTTTGGTGAGGAGGCGACCATATCTAATAGCAATGTTGTGACATTGACTGCAGGTAACCAAGGTGGTCGTTTCCGTTCGGCTTGGCGTACTGCCCTCAACTATGTATGGCATTTGAATCCAGATTATACATGGGATCCTGCTTCTCACACTGTTAAGGATGGTGGAAATACCTTTGAAAAAGATTGGTGTGACAGGTTTACAAAATTCATGAATGATCCTCAGGGATGGAATAATTCATCAGCATGTACAGAGTTCGGTGGTGGACCAAGTGTCTCTTACAAAGGTCCTGCTACATTGCACTGGGATATCGGTCCAGATGGTTCATTCCCTAAGAGTGAGTTTATCTTCAACTGGATATCGGGTGTGGGTATGCCTGCCGCTATTGGTTCTGGCGATATGGATTTGGCCGGTGTCCTTTATAGACAATGTAATATAGAGTGGGATATTACCGAAGGTGGTGATGGCTATCTGACGAGTAAGCCTCACTATTTTCATGGTTTCTTCCGTTGGTTGGGTATGGTTATCGGAACAGGTAACCATCAGGCTCCAAGTGTGATGAAACCATCTGCTAACATGAAAATTTATCGTGCGATTGAAGATAGTGTGACCTACGCTTATACGGGTGATGAAATCAAGTACTTGCTTGATTATCGAAATTTTGGTGTCTTGGATGCGGAAAACGTGGTCATTGTGGAAAATGTACCAAAGGATTTCATCTTTGTAAGTGCTAGTGACGGTGGCGTTTATGATGCTTCTACACATACGATTACATGGAAGATTGGTACGGTACCAGGATTTAAGAGTGATAACACGGAAGGTCCTGCATTGAATTTAAAGTCAGGCAATTTGGCAAAAACAATAGGACAGGTCTCTTATAAATGTAAAATTGGTCCGAAAGCCTTTGGAAGATATTGCACCACTGCTGATATCACCTGCTCGAATGGTACAGGATGGACATCCAACGAATATCCTAACTATACTACGGCAACCATGCAGAGAAACTGTGTCGACGTTATCAAACGTGCTTTGATGATTGAAAAGACTGCTGATGTAGAGAAGGTGAACCCAGGTAATTTGGTTAAATACCAAATTGATTTCGAAAACTCTTCTGAGGCAGGTTGGCTCGATGGCGGTCGCCCTCGTGTAAGTGTTGCTGTTTCACATAGTGGATTGGGTACTTCGCAACAATGGTTGAGATTCCGTCTTTACAATGATGCAATAGAACCATATATCAATTATGGAAACTATCGTATTGCTTACTATTTGTATGATGCGGGTCTTGATTGTCTTGCAGGAGAAGAGGATTGTCCTGTAGGATGGAGCTGGTATACTGCTGTCTATGAAGGTAAGAGAACACCGACAGATAAGGTTACAGTAACTCATGAGACAATCGTGGAAGGCTCTGATTCTTATGGAAAATGGAACCAGAGATTATGCATTCAATTTGCTCCTCTCTTGGTGACAACCACTGCCCATTTGTCTAACTACTATGGAATGGGAGCTCGTATTCACAGGGGTGGTACAGAACCTTTGCGTATAACTGGATATCTGAACCCAAGTAACTGGGGTAGTACAAATTATGCTGACGATTGGTCATGGGATGCAAATGCTCAAGATGCTGAAGATGGAAATTATCACCCTGTTTCTCCTAGTTGGCAGAACATAGATCCAGAAACAGGAAAATCAATAGAGATTCCTGTGACTGAATATTTGCCTAGTATATGTGAAAAGCCAAAACATGTTATCAAAAACATTCTTGTAGAAGAGTATGATGGATATACATGGCGACGTATCTTAGGTACGGGACCTATGGCTGGACGTGAAGCGAGGGATGTGGTGGTGATTGATACATTGCCTAAGGGAATGGAGTTTGTCGATTTCCAAAACGAATGTCCTTTGGCTGAATACGGAGCAAGTTGGAAAGCAAGTAAGATCTCTGACGGTCGTTGGGTTGTGAAATGGGAAATCCCTCTCATGCAGGTAAAACAAAAAGGTTCTATCATCTATACGGCAATGGCTAGCTTCCCTTCTGGAGCTGATTGCGAGACAGATGATGAATTAACTCAGAATGTCGCGTGGATTCTTGCAGACAAGAACTCTCCTTTGTCGGATACCGCTGAGGTTACGGTCACTTGTGCGAAAGTGCCAAAACCAATCATACCGACTACTCTCGAGAAAAAAGCCGATAAAGAAACGGTTGAGGTGGGGGATGCGATAACTTATACAATCGAGTATGAACAGACTCATGGCGCCATCTTTGATGATGCTCTTGCCAAATCTTCTGATTGGACTATATCGGGTGCATCTTTATCGGGTGGTACTCTTACAATAAATCAAGGTAATAAGGCAACATTCAACAACTCTCTTTCAAAGAATATTTATGTTGAAATGGATGCTAATATTGCGCAAGACCAGACGGGCGAAATCATTTTGAGAGACAATATTCGTTTGCAATTTAAGTATAATACTTCAAACGGTATGTCTGTTACTTGTTATGATGGATCAAGAACGGTCGAAACGGCGACTTGCGCATTGAAGAACAATCCTTCTCGTTGGAGTATCAAACTTCAGGACGATATTCTTCAAGTTTGGTTTGGTAAAGATACTTCATCAGGTGCTGCCTTTACGGCTACTGGCTTGACAGAGAAAGAGGGTAAACTTGCATTTAATGGCTCCGCATATGGTACTTTCAAATACTCTAATATGCATGTCCATACCGACAATGCATACAATTTGTACATCGTGGACCGTAAACCAGCAGAAATCACTTTCTCTTCAGCTGATAATAATGGAAAACTTCAAGGCGATTCCATCGTCTGGGTGTTTGAACAGGGTATGAATAACCCGATTCCTTTTGGAACAAAATATAAGGTGACATGGAAAGGAACAGTCAATGATTGTGCGGAATCGATTGTCAATATTGCTTATGTTAAACTTCTTGGTCATGACGATGATGAGATCATGGCTCAGGCGATTACGGGTTGTGGAGCTTCTTGCGACCTTACTTCTGTTACGATGAAACCAGATGCAAACGATGTGTGCGGAGATTCTGTCGTTCTTCGTGTAGATGCGAAGTCTTCTGGAATTTACAACTACGAATATTATTTGAATGGTAGCAAGATTGGTTCTGCTACCAAAGCGGATACTTTTGTGGCAAAAGTCTCAGGTAATTATAGCGTCAAGGTAACAGATCCATCGGATGCTACTTGTACGCTTACTAGTGATGATGTCACTGTTGTTATCAAGGAACGTCCTGAGGGTGCCGATTATGTAATTGGTCTCCTTTGTGAGGGCATGAGTTCTGCTAATAATTCTGACTATCAGAAGGCAGTGACGGATTTGTCTCAGAAAGAGAGCGGTGGTTACTCTGTATTATGGTACAATGCTGCTGGTCAATCATTGTCACAAATGCCTAACCCTGACAACGAAACGACTCCAGGTAGTTATACGTATGGCTATTTGTTGGAGAAGGATGGTTGCTTGAGCGATACGATGAAGTTGTCTTATACAGTATCTGATACAGCGAAGTTAGATTTGAAAGATCTCTTTATCTGTGCTGGTCAAAGCGCCACCCTAGAGGCCCCATACGATGCAAGTTACACCTACGCATGGAGCGACGGTTCATCCAACAACACACTGGAGACCGACCAGGCCGGCACCTACTCGGTTGTGGTGACGACGGCAGCGGGCTGTGAGTCTCACGCATCGGCCAAGGTGACCGTAGCAGACAAGCTGGAGGTGGATCTTGGCGCGGACAAGACGGTCTGCAAGGCTGACCTTCCATACGTGCTGGACGCAACGAGCAACTACGACAGCTTCGAGTGGAGCGACGGAACGACAGGGCAGACGCTGAACGTCACGGAGACCGGCACCTATAAGGTGAAGGTGACGCAGGGAACCTGCAGCGGCGAGGGAGAGGTGACCATCACAGTGTCGGCGGTCGACGACCCGGTTGTTGACCATGACATCACCTACATGGCGTCCGACACG
>CACZUS010000064.1 GCA_902784425.1 uncultured Bacteroidales bacterium | reverse complement strand
TCCAATTGGAATAAAAAGGGGAAGACATGGTAAAAACTTCAGAAAGAGTCTAATAAGAATATCAGGTGTTTGGAAGAAAATAGTGTGAATTAACTTTACCCGTTCATATTGGCGAACAATTTCGTTTCTGTTCATGGATGAATCTGATTGGTTATTATCGAGGGTTATTCTTTGTGATTTTCAAACAAGGTACAAAGTTATGAGAAAATTCCGATTAACGTTGTAGTTTTTCATAAGCATCGTTGATTTTCATCATCAGCTCCTCGCATTCCTCGATTCTATCGGCGTTTTTCGGTAAATCAGGATGGTGCTGCAGGGCCAAGTTATGATAGGCTTGTTTGATCTCCTCGATGGATGCCTCCTCTTCCAATCCGAGTACCGCATAATAGGGTTTCAAACTGGCAGCGGAGTACTCACTTAGTGCCGAGGTGCTCTTACGTTCGAAATCGTCAAATTCAGTTCGTAGGGAGGAGTATCGGTTCTTGAAATATTCGATGTAACGGTTGTTGAGTTTCAGTTGCGTCATTATCTGCATCAACAGTTTCCACTCATCATTGTGAATGCCATCTTGCTCAACTGACAGTTGAAACAGAAGGTTTATTAGTGCCTTCTTCTCTCCCAATCCATTTTCCCTCCAATATTGATAGGATTTCTCTATTTGCGAATCGGAATATTCCTGATCGAAGGCAAGTTCAAGTTCCTTTTCATTCAAGAACCCCGATAGAAATGTCTTCTGTTCCTCTTTTGCTTCTTCGTTTAGTTGACATAGTTGATTGATGTATGGCAGTAGATAAGAAATGGAATCATCTCCACCTAACTGCGTTCTGTGGGAGATATAAGCCTCTATCTCTTTTTTTGTCATGCCCCATTTTTTCTCATAATGATGGAAGAATCGGTCAGAGAAGCGCATAAAGATTTGCAGGTTGTTTACCGGTTGTATTGCTTTGAAAATAGTCCAATAGGCTATTAATATTAAAATAAGAGAGATTTCATAAACAATATCGTATATAATAGCTAATCCAATTCCGATAATAATGGTAAAACATGGTATAAATTTCAGAATTAACTTTACCCGTTTATAATGGCGAACAATTTCGTTTCTGTTCATGGATGAATTAGATTGGTGATTATCGAGGGTTATTCTTTGTTATTCTCATTCAATGTACAAAGTTATGGGAAAATTTCAATTAACGTTGTAGTTTCTCATAAGCATCGTTGATTTTCATCATCATCTCCTCGCATTCCTCGATTCTATCGGCGTTTTTCGGTAAATCAGGATGGTGTTGCAGGGCCAAGTTATGATAGGCTTGTCTAATCTCCTCGATGGATGCCTCCTCTTCCAATCCGAGTACTGCATAATAGGGTCTCAAAGTGGCAGCGGAGTACTCACTTAGTGCCGAGGTACCCGAGGTACTCTTGCGTTCGAAATCATCAAATTCTGTACGTAAAGGGGAATATCGGTTCTTGAAATAGTAGAAGTAATTTTCGTTGAACCTCAATTGCGTCATCATCTGCATCAACAGTTTCCACTCATCATTGTGGATGCCATCCTGTTCAACTGCCAGTTTGAATAGAAGCTCCATCAGTGCCTTCTTCTCTCCTAGACCTGTTTCCTTCCAATACTGATAAGACTTCTCTATTTGTGAATCGGAATATTCCTGATCGAAGGCAAGTTCAAGTTCCTTTTCATCTAAGAACCCCGATAGAAACGTCTTTTGTTCCTCTTTCGCTCCTTCATTCAGTTGACATAGCTGATTGATGCATGGTAGCAGATAAGGGATGGAATCATCGCCGCCAAACAGCTTTCTTTGGGAGATATAATCCTCTATCTCCTTTTTTGTTATGCCCCATTTTTTTTCATGGTGGTGGAGGAGGCGGTCAGAGAGGCGGTCAAAGATTCGCAGGTTGGATGCCCATTTAGGATATCTCCCAGAATAATAAATGAAATAAATAACAAGAAGGATTATACCTAAAAGTAATCCCCAAAGAGATTCAAAAGTTTCTATCTTAATGTCAGTGGAATCAAGACATACATACCTTCCAACGTTATAATGAACAATAATGGAAAGACATGGTAATATTATAAAAAAAACTCTAATAAGATAATCCGGTATCTCGAAGGAAAAGGTGTGAATTAACTTTACCAGTTTGTATTGACGAACTATTTTGTTTCTGTTCATGGATGAATCCGATTGGGGATGAAGACAATACGTGATTTTAATAAGGAAGAATGCAATTCTTCCGTACAAAGATATTTATTTTGTAGCATAGATGTAGAGATGAGCATAGAAAAATCCGATTATTTTTATATATTTGGCAGACAATGATATTTGTCTTGTCGTACATTCGTTCTAGTTGTGTATGGAAGGTGTGTTCGCAGAAGATAGTATAAGAGAATGTTTTCTAACAAGGGGTTATCCTCATAATAAATAAAAAACAAATGAATCAATTTGAGTTAATTCAGTTACCGTTCGAACCTAATGCGTTGGAACCTGTCATCAGTCAGAAAACAATAGAGTTGCACCATGGAAAGCACCTTCAGTCGTATGTGAACAACCTAAACAATCTGCTCCCTGGAAGTGGATTGGAAGGACTCTCTTTGGAAGAAATTGTGAAACGTTCTAGTGGAGGAATTTTCAACAATGCAGGGCAGATTTTAAATCATAACATGTATTTTCAATCTCTTCGTAAACCTACGGAGAATAATGCACCTCAGGGGAAGTTGAAGAGCATGATTGAAAGTCAGTCTGGCTCTTTCGAAGCCTTTCAGAAAGAGTTTCAACAGAAAGGAGCTACCTTGTTTGGTTCTGGTTGGGTTTGGCTCTCTCTTGCTCAAGATGGTCAATTAGTAATCACACAAGAGAGTAATGCGGGAAATCCTCTTACTTCGGGCTTGAAGCCGCTGTTAACCTTCGATGTTTGGGAACATGCTTATTATGTGGATTTCCAAAACCGTCGACCAGACTATCTCTCTGCCATGTGGAAAATTGTAGCATGGGATGTGGTGGAACAACGGTTGTAGTTAATGTAGGGCCTGCAAGATATCCTCGAATAGATCATTGACGGATTCTAGTCCGACACTCAATCTAATTGTAGTGTCACGGACATCCATTGCTCTTCGCTGAGAGCCGGCAAAGGCTCCGAAAATGGTGGAGGCTGGGTGGATGGCTAATGTTTTACTATCGAACATATTGGTGGCACGACTAATGAGATTCAGGTGGTTGATGAAGTTGAAACATGCTTGTTTGCTATCGAGATCAATAGTGATCATAGCACCGGAAGTCTCTCCAAACTGTTTGCGTGCTAAGTCGTAGAATGGGTTGTTTGGTAGTCCGATGTAATTGACGCGTTTTATTTCTGGCACTTCTTGTAGTCGTTTTGCCAGTTCGAGTGCGTTGGCGGCGTGCACGGTATAGCGAGCGGATAGGGTTTCTAATCCGATGGTTTGCATATAAGCCGCATGTGGAGTCATGTAGGCACCAAGGTTATAGAGCAGTTCGAACTTAATGCTTCGATAAAGTGATGGAAAACGACCATAGTCGATGACAACACCTCCAAGCGAGGTGGCACCTCCTGATATGTATTTAGTGCTGGATATTACCTCGATGTCGATACCTAAACCTGATGCATCAAAAAATGAGAAAGGAATAACAGTCGTATCTGCCACCAATGGAATGTTGTGTCGACGGGCAATCTCTGATAGAATAGAGATATCTGCCACTTCGAGTTGTGGATTGGTCACAATCTCAAAGTAGATAAGTGCCGTTTTATCATCAATGGCGGCATCTATCTGCTCGGTGTCGAGAAGGTCGACGTAGCGTGTCTCAACGCCAAAGCGTCCCATTGTATTGGTGAAGAGGGAAACCGTGTTGCCAAAGAGATGTTTGGAGGTGACAATATTGCGTCCGCTGGCTGTCAGTGCTACGATTGTGTTGGCGATGGCGGCCATTCCAGAATTGAATGCGTAAACATTTTTGGCTCCGCTCATCTGTTTTACCCGGTCTTCGAAAAATGTGACCGTAGGGTTGGTCACTCTCGAGTAACTGGGGTTGCTTGATCTGCCAGTGAAAGCGTCGTTCATATCCTCAGCCGACTGGAATCCATAGGCAGCTGAATGGTACACGGGCATATTAAGTGCCCCGTACACATCAGCATGCTGTGGTTGAGTATGAAGTGCAAGCGTTTGCTTTTCCATAATATAATTCCACTTTTAAATTATAGACTTCATCTTTTATGATCGTACATTGCTCGACACAATCTTTTCAAGGGCTGAAACGAGTCGGTCGATCTCTTCTCGCGTGTTGTAGACTGCGAAAGTTGGACGTACAGACATCTCGTAGCCTAATGCTCTTAGAGCAGGTTGTGCGCAATGGTGTCCGGCACGGACAGCTATACCTTCCTGATCCAACATTTTTCCGACTACTGGAGCTGGAATGCCATGAACGTCGAGTGAGATAACACTCACACGTTTCTTGGGATCTCCCATGATGGTGATGCCAGAGATTCTGGATATTTGCTGACGTGCATATTCAGTCAGATCATGTTCATGACGTTCAATGTTTTCAATGCCCACTGACGAAACGAAATCTAAGGCGTATCCCAATCCGATGGCATCGGCTATGTTGGGTGTCCCTGCTTCAAATCGAGCTGGAGGATCGTTAAATTCTGTGCGCTCAATGGTAACATCTTTGATCATGTTACCACCCCCTTGCCAAGGAGGAAGTAGTTCGAGCATCTCTTTTCTACCATAGACGACACCAATTCCAGAAGGACCATAGATTTTGTGACCAGAGAAGACAAAGAAATCGCAGTCTAACTGTTGCACGTCTACGCGTGTGTGTGCGATACTTTGAGCTCCGTCGATTAGAACAGGAATGTTATGACTATGGGCAATTTTAATGATGGTTTCTACATCATTGATTGTGCCAAAGGTGTTATTGACATGTCCCACCGAGATGAATTTAGTGCGAGGAGTGATAAGACGCTCTAACTCGGAGAGGATTAGGTCACCATTCTTATCGATAGGAATAGCTCGCAGTTCAGCGTTACGTTCACGACAGATTTGTTGCCAAGGGACGATGTTGGCATGATGGTCTAATGTAGAGACGATCACATTGTCACCTGCTTCCACATATTTGCGTCCGAAGGTTTGTGCAACGAGGTTTATACCTTCTGTTGTGCCGCGCACGAAGACGATGTTTTCTTGTGAAGGAGCGTTGATGAAACGGGCCACTTTCTCGCGTGCTGCCTCATATTGGTCGGTACTACGTGCCGCAAGAGTGTGAGCACCACGGTGGATGTTGGAGTAGTCATGTTTGTAGAATTCACTTAAACCATCGATCACACGCAGAGGTTTCTGTGTGGTGGCGCCATTGTCAAACCAGATTAGGTCATGGCCGTTCACCTTTTGATTCAGGATAGGAAACTGTTTCCTTATCTCATCTGTATTTGCCGTATCCACCTCTTCGTATTTGAGGTTTTTCACCAGTTCGGTTTCTGGTATACCGATACCAAATCCATTCTCAGCTGCAATGCCGTTGGCGTTTGCATCATCGGAGTGGCTGTTGGGTACAGAAGAGGGTGAATCATCATCGAAATAGATGTTCCCTAGTAAATTTGATGAGGGGGCTCCACCATGCAATAGAGAGGTGAATTCCTTTTCGATTTCAGAAAAGTTAAACTCATCAATTTCGGAAGGAACTATTGGGGAGACAACCGATTTCACCTCTTCAGGGCAATACTTTTGAGCAATGGCTCGAAGAGCGGCAATGTCACTATTGCCGTTTAGCCCTTGCCCTGCGGATGGAAAGCCGTTGGGCCTTCCATTGAGGGGGAAACTAGGTTGTGTATTATCTAACTCGTTGAAATACATTATTTTTCGATTTTATTTCTATGTTGGTAATCGTGATAATAACCTACTTCTACATTTTCAAGAACGGCGATGGCATCGTCGGTAAGAGAAGCAAGTGAGAAGTATTTGGTGAGCAAGTAACTAGCAACGCCATATTGGTCGAGAGCCATCAATCGAGCAGACAATGATGGAGCGATTTCACCTGGAATACCAGATTGATGGAGTCCGACGACACCTTGCTCCTTCTCTCCAACACGCACAAGAATGATGTCTGTCGTACCGACACCACGGTTGGTTAGATATTGTCCCTTAATCTCCACTTTGTCTGATGGAATGATTGGCACACCACGCCAAGTGATCACCTTGGTTCCGAAGACGTCGATAGATACAGGAGGTACACCACGCCATGTACATTCGCGCTCGAAGGCTGCGATAGCACGAGGATGAGCAATGAAGAAAGCAGGAGACTTCCATACTAAACTTAGCAACTCATCAAGATCGTCGGGTGTAGGTGAACCATAACGAGCACTGATCTTATATCCAGGCGCTGTCTGAGCCAACAAACCAAACTTCTTGTTGTTGATCAACTCCCATTCCTGACGTTCCTTTAAACTCTCGATGGAGAGACGTAACTGTTGCTCCAACTGGTTGTAAGGTGCATTGTAAAGATCGCTGACACGAGTGTGTACACGTACAACGGTTTGTAGGGTGTTGAGTGAATACTCAGTTGGGTTCTCATCATAATCGATGTATGTTTCAGGAACCACCATATCCTCTTCGTGACCAGAAACAAGGTCGATGTGTTTCTCTCCATGATCGTTGACGGTTGCTTTGAGACGAAGATGCTCATCGACTGCAGTATCGAATTGTTTTCTGAAATCAGGGAATTCCTTAACAAGCTTGTTTAAAACGGTTAACTCCAGCGCTAAGAAAACAGAATCGGTTACAGTTCTAACAGAGACCGTTGATGCAGCTGCACTTAACAATTCAGCTTCACCAAAGTATTCACCTGCACCGAGTAGGGCGATACGCAGTTCTTCGCCGTGGATTCCAGAACTCAATACTTCAGCTTGACCACTGGCTACGATAAAGAACTTCTGTTTGTCAACGCCTTGTGTTATAAGATTCTCTCCACGTTTCACTTCATAAGGAACGAAATTATTGGCAAGACGAGCCACGATTTCGCTATCGATATGTTGGAAGAGAGGAATAGCACTTAGGTCTTTTGCAGAGAAACTAGGAATTCCATTATAATATTGGATTTCAATTCTTTCTGCTTTTTTAAGTTCCACTTTAGTACGATTCACACGATAAGTACCGCTTTCTACTTGGGTCCAAGGTAATAACTTGAGTAGTAATCTTGGTGTGATGGAGCCCATCTGAGGGGCGGTTTTGGTGGTGTTAGCAAGTTTGCGGGCCGTTGCCGCTGTAATACTTCTTTGGATGTTGTTGTCTGACATTTTAGAAAAATTTTTAAGTTAATATTGGGCGGGTTTTATAAATTCACTTTATCAACCCATAAATCATACTATTTATTCAAATTGATGAATTATCAAGTTCATCTCAGGTTGATACGATCTATTACTTCTCCATTTTGAATTTTGAAAGCATTGAAAACGGGTGTCTCTTCAGCAAGTGAGAGAATAAAGTAGTAGATGTCAGGATCGTGTGCAAGCTTTATGTCTTCCGCGGAAGGTCTGCTTGGCGATGCTGGATGGCTATGCCAGTTTCCCACTATTTTAAGACCGTTGCGACGAGCATAATTGAGAGCTTCGAACTGCTCACGAGGAGCGAAACTAAAATGCTCGGGAGAGTGATCGATATTGGTCATTTGATAATTTTGTGTAACCGTCTCTTCATCAGGACCTAACAGATAACCGCACGATTCAATGGGCGCATCATTACGAGCCTGATTTAATAGAGAATTGTAAGCTTCTTCTGTTATAGTTAATGCCATACTTTGTTGATTATAAGAAGGTTTGAAACTGAAGTTGACAATCTCAAAAAAGAGATTCCCACATTTATTTTTGAATAATCACTTTATGTACAGGTCCCTCTACATGAGTGACGGAAAGCACTTGATAGCCTTGCTCTTTAGCAGATTTTGGTAAATTATTAAGAGGTTCACCTTCCGTTAGTAGCACTTCAAGTGTATCGCCCTCTGCTATCTGAGCTAATTTTAATTTTGTTTTCACAAACGTCATTGGGCAGTGCTCGTTTGTAATATCTAAAACATGATTTGCCATACTAATAACGAATTATAAGGTTAATAACTAGATAAATAATGTACGACCGCCTTCGCTTAGTTCAAGGAATGTGTTGACACCAAGTACGTCTTTCACTTCGTGAATAAAGTCTTTCTTTTCAAGGCCTAAGACGTGCATAGCCATTTCACATGCATATAGGTTTATTCCAAGAGCATTTGCTGCATCCACTAATTCTTCGAGGGTGGCAACGTTATTTTTCTTCATTAGATATCTGAAGATACGAGGACCGATACCGAAGAAATTGAAGCGGCTTGTTGGGGTGTTGCTTAATCCGCCCATCATGAAACCAAACAGTTTGGTAAGCCAATTTTTACCGAGGAACGCACGTCCCTTTTCCGTTTTGATGGCGTCAAGTCCCCAAAACGTAAAAAAGATGTTCACCTCATATCCAGAGGCAGCTGCACCTGTGGCAAGAGTGAATACGGCTGTCAGTCTGTCAAAATCACCAGAGAAGGCGATAAGAGATATTTTTTTCTTTTGTTCTTCCATACAATCGTTATTTATTTGATGCTTTGTGTGACGCTAAATCACATGTAGCTTGTTCATAATCAATCAGATGTGTCACTGTTGGATTTTTACCGCAAAGAGGACATCTATCATGACGTTTTAAATTGATTTTTCTGAAATCCATTGTTTTGGCGTTGAAAGTCAGCAGTTTGTTGGTCAGTAGTTCGCCCACACCTGTGAAATACTTCAAAGTTTCCGCTGCTTGTATGGTACCTAACATTCCTGCGATTGCCCCTAATACTCCAGCTTGCGAACATGTAGGAACTGCCCCAGCAGGCGGTGGTCCATCGAACGTACAGCGGTAGCAAGCACTACCTGGCACATAAGTGAAGGTTTGACCCTCGAATCGCAGAATACCACCATGCGAGAATGGTTTGCCAGCCATAACACAAGCATCGTTGATTAAAAATTTGACTGGGAAATTGTCGGTTCCATCCACCACGAAATCATAATCAGATATGATGTCAAGGGCATTATTGGCCATTAGGAAATCGCGATGTGTGACAACCTCAACACTTGGATTTATTGCTTGGATGGTCTCTTTGGCTGATTCAACTTTATATCTGCCCACATCAGGAGTAGTGTGTATGATTTGTCTTTGAAGATTGCTAAGATCCACTACATCGCCATCGACAATACCAATCTTGCCAATGCCGGCAGCAGCAAGATACATGGCTACGGGTGCACCTAATCCACCAGCACCGACAATCAGCACTTTTGCTGCTCTTATACGTTCTTGCCCTTCAACTCCTACATCTTTCAGTAGAATGTGACGGGAATAACGATTTAATTCTTCTTCTGTGAAATCGTACATATGTTAGTTGATTTTTTAGTTATAAATTGAGATGATATCGGTGCATTAAAAAGCACCTCCGCCCATGAAGTAAAGGAAGTCGACCTGATCACCCTCTTTTAAAGAGAATGTTTCAAATTCACTACGCTCTACAAACTCTTCGTTTACTTGTATGCTTACCATGTCGGGTTGCAGAATATTATTTAGCTTGATCAAATCCACCAACGTTAATGGAAGTGTCACCTCTTGATTTTTTCCGTTTACGATTATATTTGCCATTGTTTATTATATATTTAATAGTTAATGATTTATTATATGTCTTGGTCGAATAAAGGAGTAGAATAGTATCTCTCTCCTGTGTCGGGAAGTAATGCAACGATGTATTTTCCTTTGTTTTCAGGACGACCAGCCAAAACCGATGCGGCATAGGCGGCTGCTCCTGATGAGATACCAACTGAGACGCCCTCTTTACGTGCAATCAACCTTGCCATTTCAAATGCTTCATCGGTATGTACTCGAATGATCTCGTCGTAGATGGAAGTGTTTAATACTTTAGGAATAAAGCCTGCACCTATCCCTTGTAATTTGTGAGGACCTGGTTTCCTTCCAGAAAGTACGGCACTGTCAAAAGGCTCTACGGCTACAATTTTCACTTTCGGATTACGTGACTTCAGCACCTCTCCGACACCTGTTATGGTTCCACCTGTACCTACTCCTGATACAAAAAAGTCAACCTTTCCGTCGGTGTCCTCCCATACTTCCAAACCTGTTGTTGAACGATGAATGGCAGGATTGGCGTAATTGTCAAACTGCTGAGGGATGTAAGAGTTCGGAATTTCGTTTGCCAATTCATGTGCCTTTCTGATGGCTCCCGGCATTCCTTCAAATGCTGGTGTGAGTACAATCTCTGCACCATATGCTTTTAGTAAAGATCTTCTTTCTACACTCATGGACTCGGGCATGGTTAAAATCAGTCTGTAACCTCGTGTGGCTGCTACTAAAGCCAATCCGATTCCTGTATTCCCACTTGTAGGTTCAATGATGGTGGTGTCTTTTTTCAGAATTCCGGCGCGTTCTGCATTTTCTATTAATGAGAGTCCCACACGATCCTTCACACTCCGCCCTGGATTTAGATACTCTAATTTGGCAAGGAGCTTTCCTTCCAAACTTAGTTCCTTCTCTATTTTCTTCAATTCGAGTAATGGCGTTTTCCCAATTAGGTCAACAATACTTTTTGCTATTTTTTTCATCTCTTACTCCTTCCTTTTTTTAAGTTAGACGATGCAAATATATATATAATTAATCTACTAACCTACTATCTTAATAGGTTATTTTTGAAAAAATATGTAATGTTCAATAAATCAGAAATATAAGATTAAAACTTGTGGTATAAAAAAGAGGCGTTTGGCTAAAAAAATAGGTTAAAACCTATCAGGTAGGGTAAAATTTACTAGGATGAGTATGGATTTATTGAGGTTAGAATTATGAATTTTGTGGTTTCCATAAAAACAGGCCTTCGGAGTTGGCCAGCGACTGTATCAAATTGAGTGCTTCTTCATCGGTGGAGTAGATGGTTATGTATAGATCGTCGCCACTGATATAGAGCATAGTATTCAGGGACGAAACGATTACATATAATGGTTTTTTCTCGAGGATCCATTTTTCAAGTAGATTTGGTTGTGGGTTGTGAACCCATTTTTCGGAAGAGTGAAAGACGTTGATTGCTTCATAGCAGTTTAGTTTCAGTAGGAGAGCGATCTGTTTTTGCAGGATGATATTCATCCAATGAGAATTTCGAATATAATCCTCTATTTGAAAGTATTGTCCAGAGCTATTTGCAGGAACCTGTTTGGGTAGGACATCCACCACCCAATAAGGTTTCGACAAATAGTTATCTATTAGATCCGTGTCCTCCATATAATTAAAGCATAGAGTTTAGATAGCTGACGTTATCATCCTTTTTTACGAGGTCTGCTAGGGTTATTCTATTGAAGAAGTTGTTGACCATATCGTTTAGTTCGCGCCACATGGGAAGTGTTCGACATTCAGCCAGACGTTTGCAAGGCTGAGCGTTACATTCGAGGCAAGCTACGGGCGACAATGATTCTTCAGTAACCTTTAGGATGTCGGCAATTTTGTATTCAGACGGATCACGAGTAAGTCGATAGCCACCACCTTTTCCATGAACACCCTCTACGAGTCCGTTTTTGGACAAGAGAGTCATGATGTTTTCCACATATTTTTGGGAAATTTCCTGACGTCCAGTGATGTCTTTTAGTCTGATGAAATCGTTGGAAGCTTGTTCCGCGATGTCAATTAGAACTCTGATGGCATATCGCCCACGCGTAGATATTAGCATAATACAATAATTTTAGCCTAACCTCAGCATCTCGTCTATGCAATGTTTAGCTTTGATGCGTTGGTCTTCTTCAAGATTAATAACTTCACCGCCAACGCCGGTAACGCATTCGAGTACGTCGCCAAGTGTTGTCGCTTTCATGTTGAGGCACACGCATAATTTGGACAAAGGGAAGAACCTTTTGTTAGGGGCTTCCAACTGTAGATGTTGAACGATGCTGTTTTCTGTACCGATGATGAATTCGGAGTGTTTGTCATCTTTTTTAGCAAAGCTCATGATTTCAGTTGTGCTACCCACGAAATCAGCGAGTGCGGTCACCTCAGGTTTGCATTCTGGGTGTACGAGCAGTGCGGCATTTGGATGTTCTCTTCGGGCATTCTCCACATCATTCACGGTCATGCGAAGGTGCGTTGGACAACCACCGGCGATGAATTTGAAATTCTTCTCTGGTACTTGTTGTTTCACCCAGTTACCTAAATTGCAATCGGGGATGAATAGGATTTTGTCCGTATCGATAGCTTTGATTATTTTAACGGCAGAAGAAGAGGTGACGCATACGTCGCATTCCGTTTTCAATTCTGCCGTGGTGTTGATGTAGGCTACGGTTTTGTAGCCTGGATACTCTTTTTTTAGTGCCCTCAATTGTGCTGCGTCAATTTGCTCAGCCATTGGACATCCGGCTACGCTATTGGATAATATAACACGTTTTTGAGGAGAAAGAATCTTTACGGTTTCAGCCATGAATCTAACACCGCACATGATGACGGTGTCCTCTTTTGCGGAGGCCGCTTTTTGACTTAAACCAAAAGAGTCGCCGATATAATCGGCGATCTCCCAAATATCGTGACTCTGGTAGGCATGAGCAAGAATGCAGATGCCTTTTTCTTTTTTTAGCCGTATGATTTCGGCTTGCATTTCACTTATTGTCATAATCAGTCTGCGAATAATGGAGTACTAAGATAACGGTCGCCCGTATCTGGTAGCAAAACTACAATATTTTTCCCAATATTCTCTGATTTTTTTGCAAGTTGTATAGCTGCCCATACTGCAGCACCTGATGAAATACCTACTAATACGCCCTCTTTATGGCCTACTAACTTACCTGTTTCAAAGGCATCTTCGTTCTGTACTGTGATGATCTCGTCATATGCCTTGGTGTCAAGAACATCTGGTACGAAACCAGCTCCGATACCTTGAATCTTATGAGATCCAGCAACTCCAGTTGACAATACAGCGGAGGTAGCAGGTTCTACAGCAACAATCTTTACGTTAGGTTTCTTTGATTTTAAATACTTACCTACACCTGTGATGGTTCCTCCTGTTCCCACTCCAGCAACAAAGATATCTACATTGCCCTCTGTGTCACTATATATTTCAGGACCAGTTGTCTTGAAATGTGTTTCTGGATTGGCTGGATTAACAAACTGTCCGGGAATGAAACTGTTTGGTGTCGTTTGAGCTAATTCTTCAGCTTTGGCGATTGCACCTTTCATTCCCTTGGTTCCTTCGGTTAATACAAGTTCGGCACCATAGGCTTTCATCAATTGTCTGCGCTCAATACTCATTGTCTCAGGCATCACAATAATAATGCGGTAACCACGAGCAGCAGCCACACTCGCCAAACCAATACCTGTGTTTCCACTTGTAGGTTCAATGATAACAGATCCCTTCTTCAGTTTTCCAGACTTTTCGGCGTCTTCGATCATCGCTTTAGCAATACGATCCTTGACGCTTCCTGCTGGATTGAAATATTCTAGTTTGGCATAAATTTTAGCCTTTAGATTCTCCGATTTCTCTATATTTGACAATTCAAGAAGAGGTGTGTGGCCGATTAATTGATCGGCTGATGTTGCTATTTTTGTCATGATGATATCCTCCTATTAATTAGATATTACTTTACTGCATCAAATGCGTTTGATAAATCGTCGATAATATCGTTGATATGTTCGGTACCGATGCTGAGACGAATAGTGCTTTGTGAAATTCCTTGGTCTGCCAACTCGGCATCACTCAACTGTGAATGAGTGGTGGATGCAGGGTGGATCACCAAAGATTTTACATCAGCAACGTTTGCCAAAAGACTGAATATCTTCAAGTTGTCAATGAATGTCCATGCCTCTTTCTTGCCACCTTTGATTTCGAAGGTAAAGATGGATGCGCCTCCGTTAGGGAAGTATTTCTGATATAGAGCGTGATCTGGATGATCAGGCAATGAAGGGTGGTTCACCTTTGCTACTTTTGGATGATTTTTCAAGAATTCAACCACCTTCTTTGTATTTTCAACGTGACGGTCAAGGCGTAGACTTAATGTCTCGGTTCCTTGTAATAATAAGAATGCGTTGAATGGACTGATGGAAGCACCTTGGTCGCGTAGTAAGATAGCACGAATGTATGTAACGAAAGCTGCAGGACCTACTGCATCAGCAAAACTGATACCATGATAACTTGGATTTGCATCAGCAATCGGAGCGAATTTGCCAGATTTCTTCCAATCAAATTTACCGGAATCAACGATGATTCCACCTAATGTAGTACCGTGTCCGCCGATGAACTTAGTTGCAGAATGAACTACGATGTCTGCACCGTGTTCAATCGGACGAATAAGGTACGGAGTGCCAAATGTGTTGTCTATTACTAAAGGTAATCCGTGATTGTGTGCGATTGTAGCAATGGCATCTATATCAGGTATATCGCTATTTGGATTGCCTAATGTTTCAAGATAGATGGCTTTTGTATTTGGTTTAATTGCGTTTTCTATTTCGGAAAGATCGTGTGCATTTACGAAAGTGGTGTCGATACCATACAATTTCAATGTATGAGAAAGTAGGTTGAACGAACCTCCGTAAATCGTTTTTTGTGCAACTATATGCTCTCCACTTTGTGCAAGTGCCTCAATTGTATAGGTGATGGCTGCAGCACCACTGGCTACTGCAAGAGCTGCCACACCACCCTCAAGGGCTGCGATACGTTTTTCAAAAACGTCTTGTGTGCTGTTCGTTAAACGTCCGTAAATGTTACCTGCATCAGCTAAACCGAAACGATCGGCTGCATGCTGTGAATTGTGGAATACATATGATGTTGTCTGATAAATAGGTACTGCGCGTGAATCAGTTGTTGGGTCGGCGGTTTCTTGTCCGACATGCAGTTGTAGAGTCTCAAATCTAAGTTTCTTATTTTCTCCCATAATGACCTCCTTGTTTTTATGTTTTTTTGTTTTTTGATATTCTTGTTATTAGTTTTTTTTATTGTTTGATGTTGCAAAGATAAATAATATTTTCCTACCAACCTACTGTCTTGGTGGTTTATTTTAAAAAATATTTTGAAAATTTTTATAAACAACTGAAAATCAGAAAGTAAAAAATTGCATACTAACCTATAGTCAAGTAGGTTAAAAGAAGGAAGAATCTCAATAATATGAGAAAATTGATAGATTGATATATATTTTACCCGTTGGATGAATTAGAATAACGCATATTTAACATGCCTATGGGTTTATTGTTTAAAAAGTTAAAATATTGCAGTAAGTGTCTGACACCGCATCTCGCCACATTTCCCTTCTCATTTACTTGATTTCCTGCGAATTGTTTGCAAATTCCAAGGATTTTTCTAAAATTTGTAATGAGGTTGCGCATATCTAAGACAATGGTATTTATTTTATTTTTGCATTATTAAAACACTAAAAATCAAGTAAATACGCAACCTTTTTATGTTTTTTTATTATAAATTTAATTCAACCAACAGGTTTAATGAGAAAGAAAAGATTAATGGCACTACTATTTGGAATGGTTGTGTCAATGGGTATGTATGCTGAAAACATTAGTGGTACATACGTTACGTGTGATAATCCAAAGGAGATCACTATCACTGTAGTAGGAAAAGGAAAAGAGGTGCATCCAGATAAGAAGGGGCGCTTTACGATTAAAAATGTGGATGTGACGAGGGATTCGTTATTGATTTATTCACCGTATGCAGATGCATCATTTAAAGTAGCGTTGGCGCATCCGCAAGGAGCGAAGTATGCCTCTACATATATTATAAAGGAGTTTTCGGTGATGTCAGAAGGAGATACGGTAAGAATGGTGGATGTATGTTACAGACCCAAACCGGTGTCATATAATACGGTATATGGAGGAACGATTATCACAAATCGTGAATTAGAGGCAACGGGAGAACAGAATGTGTTGGCAGCGATATCAATCAAGTACCAGCAGACGGCCTATTCGTCGTTGAATGGCAGTTTGAATCCGCTCTGTTTTGTAGATGGAATAGAGACGAATGACATTTCTCACTATCCAGTTCGAGAGATCGCATATGTAGAGTATGTTAAGCCAACCAATGCGGCATGTACATCGTTGGGAGTTAGAGGAGCCAATGGAGTAATTTTGTTGACGACGATGTCGAAATATTTAGCAGGGAAAGGACTTGACCCAGACCCAGAAGAAAAACATTGTATCTTTAAGTTATATAAGAAGGGAGAAAATCGTGTAAGCGATCAGGTGAAGTAGAGATATGAAAAAAACAAGAATACTTATAGACCTCACCATTTAGGGGATTTTCACTGATTGTCAGCAGAGATAGAAAAAATATATTCGTTTTTAACGTGTTATTTTTTATTTTTTTGTCGTATCTTTGCACGGTTTTTTGAGAGGCATCGAATGATGTGTCAAGAGGTGGATATTATAATGTTACATTTTATATATATAAAGTTTTATGATTAACACTAAAAATGCAAAATTGAACGCATGGGTTAAGATGTGGGCAGATATCTGTCAACCAGAGAATGTATACCTATGCGACGGCTCCGATGAGGAGTTCACTCGTTTGATGGACGAGTGTGTAGCAAACGGTTTGGCTAAGAAGTTGAACGAGAAGAAACGTCCAAACAGCTACTATTTCCAATCAGATCCAAGTGACGTGGCTCGTGTTGAGAACCGTACTTTCATCTGCTCTAAGAAGCAAGAAGATGCAGGTCCAACTAACAACTGGATGGATCCTGTTGAAATGAAACATATTTTGATCAACAAATACAACGGCTGTATGAAGGGTCGTACGATGTACGTTATCCCATTCTCAATGGGTCCATTGGGTGGTCCTATCAGCCAGTTGGGTGTTGAGCTTACTGACTCTGCATACGTAGTTGGTTCTATGAAGATCATGACTCGTATGGGTAAGAAAGCTTTGGAATTGATCGAGAAGAGCGGCGAATTCATCCCTTGTATCCACTCTGTAGGTAAGCCATTGCCAGCAGGTTTGAAGGATGCTAAGTGGCCTTGCGCTCCAATCGATGAGAAGTACATCGTACAATTCCCTGAGGAGCACGAAATCTGGACCTATGGTTCTGGTTACGGAGGAAATGCTTTGTTGGGTAAGAAGTGCTTCGCTTTGCGTATCGCTTCTAAGATGGCTCAAGAAGATGGATGGTTGGCAGAGCACATGTTGATCCTTCGTCTTACTAAGAAGGCTACTAACGAGACTAAGTATGTTTGTGCTGCATTCCCATCAGCATGTGGTAAGACTAACTTGGCAATGTTGATCCCTACTATCCCAGGATGGGACGTTAAGACTGTAGGTGACGATATCGCTTGGATGAAGTTCGACGAGGAGGGTAACCTTCGCGCTATCAACCCAGAGGCTGGTTTCTTCGGTGTAGCACCTTATACTTCAGCTAAGACTAACAAGAACGCTCTTGATTCTTGCTGCAAGAACACTATCTTCACTAACGTAGGTTACACTCCAGACGGTGATATTTGGTGGGAAGGAATTGGTTACGATTGTCCTAAGGGCACAATCGACTGGAAGGGTAACATCGTAGACGACCCTGCTTCTCGCGACGCTGATGAGAACCCAGTTGCTCACAAGAACTCTCGTTTCGCAGCTCCTGCAGCTAACTGTCCAGCTATCGACCCAGATTGGGAATCTCCTAAGGGTGTAAAAGTTGACGCTATCTTGTTTGGTGGTCGTCGTCCTAACACTGTACCATTGGTACACGAGGCTGAGGATTGGGCACACGGTGTATTCATGGGATCTATCGTAGGTTCTGAGGTTACCGCTGCTGCTATTGGTTTGAAGGCTGGTGTTCGTCGTGACCCATTCGCTATGTTGCCATTCTGTGGTTACAACATGGGTGACTACTTCCAGCACTGGATCGACATGGAGAAGTTGCCACAAGCTAAGGGTGGTAAGAACTTGCCTAAGATCTTCTTCGTTAACTGGTTCCGTCGTGACAAGAGCAACAAGGCACTTCCAGGTGGATTCTTGTGGCCAGGTTACGGTGACAACAGCCGTGTATTGGCTTACATCTTCGACCGTTGCGACGGTAAGGGTGAGACAGTTGACACTCCAATCGGAAAGGTACCTGCTAAGGGCGCTATCAACATCGAGGGTCTCGACTCTTGCTGGAATGACAACATCGAGGGTCTCGACTCTTGCTGGAATGAGAAGACGATGGAGCAAGTACTTGCTGTTAACGTTGACGAGTGGAAAGAAGAAGTTGGACGTATCGAGGAGCACTTCGCTAAGTTCGGCAAGCACCTTCCTAAGGAGCTCGTTGCACGTCTTGACACTCTCAAGAAACGTCTTGGTATGTAATTCATTAAGAATTCATTATAGAGAAAGCCGCATCCATTGGGTGCGGCTTTTTTGTTTGTGGGCCTCTGTAGAGACGCACGGCCGTGCGTCTCTACGTTTGTGCATTCCTATGGCCGTGCATTCCTGCAACGGTCTGTCATATCATAACAAGCCGATTCCAATTGGTGTGTTTCCCATTTTTGGATTAAAGATTTGGCGATTTAGGGGGCAAGATATATTTTTGTAAAAATTACTGCCACTATGATACCCAAGATAAAAGATATTGCATTTTTACCTGACTTCCATCTAAAAGTATTCTTCGACGATGGAACAGGAGTCCTCTATGACGTTAATGAAGACATTGAATCGGTTGACGAATTTAAGGGGCTAAAGAGCATTTATGGATTATGGAATCAGGGGAAAGTGGATTCCAGTCGAACAATTGTTTATTGGAATGACCGTATTGATTTACCAAGCGACATGATATATGAATACGGGAAACCTATAGAAAAGTGACAGCTGTTATGATTTATAAATTCATCATAGAGAAAGCCGCATCCATTGGGTGCGGCTTTTTTGTTTAAAGATTTGGAGGATTAGGGGGCAAGATATAAATTTGCGTGAATGTAGAGTTTTCATATATAACATTCAATAGATTGACAATAAGATGAAGAAGAGTATAGAAGCATTAATTCCTAAAATCCAAGAATATTTTTCTGAACAACCCATTGAAAAGGCTTGGATCTTCGGTTCGTGTTCACGTAGTGAGAACACGAGAAACAGTGATGTGGATATTCTTGTCAAATATACAGACAACCAGATTATTTCACTTTTCACCATCTCTCGTATCATGGTCAATCTATCAAAATTGCTTAACCGAAAAGTTGATCTGGTGGAAGATGGTCAATTGATGGATTTTGCAGCCGAGAGTGTTAATCGCGATAAAATATTGATTTATGAGAGAAAGAATTAAGGATTGTGAACGATTGAGACACATTTTGGAGGCGATGAATGTGATAATAGAGAACAAAGAAAAACATTCATACGAAGAGATTATATCCGACAAGATAGTCCTATTCGGTTTCATAAAACATGTTGAGATTATCGGCGAAGCTGTTTACAAATTAACCAAGGAGTTTCGCAACCAACATCCTGAGATTGAATGGGATATAATTGAAGGAATGCGTCATGTTCTTGTGCACGATTATTACAAAATCAAACCCGAACAATTGTGGAGTACCATTGAGAATGACATTCCTCAATTGAAACCATTGATAGAAGAGTTGTTAAATGAAGAGATAAAGTGATTTATTATAGAGAAAGCCGCATCCGTTGGGTGCGGTTTTAACCATATTACGATAATGAATAAAGCGAAATTCTGTTTAGTCCTACATTTTGTATTTCTATGTGCATTCCTGGCTATTTTCTTTAGTTTAGGGAAAGAAGACCATGTCAGATGGAATTTAGATGCAATCATGTTTGTGGGATCCCTTCTTTCCGCTGTGGTATGGCGAAAGTTGATGCAACAGAAGGAGTCTAACGTTTTTTTACGATACTATTTTCGCATATACAGTATAATCGGTGCTATAGTTACCTTCGTTATGTTAATTGCATTCGGACTTTGGTTGAAGGAGAAAGGAGAAAAGGTAGCCGATGACTCTGATTACATTATCAGGAAAGTACCTCAAGGTGTGATTATGTCGATTGATCCTAATTTATTCAAGTTGTATGAAAAAAATGGCATCTACGAGCGATACGTCACCACATTAACTTCAGACAATTTCATATACAACATGAAATCGGTTAAGTTCCACAAAGAAATGTCTGCCGTTTCCTTCAAATTAGAATTGACGGATGTGTGGAAAAAGGAGTGGTCAGATTCACCATCCGACACTGTATCACACTACCATGTCCTACCTATTTATGAAGCGGAGTTTAACCGTCATCCTCAAGAGATCGACAGTTTAAAGAAAGAGCTAAATTGTTTGGAAGAGGAATAGCTGTCAACGATTTTCTTTCGGGAAAATCAGGCTATAAAATAGATGTTCATTTGTCAACATTGGCGAGGAAATCTTGTTATTCTCGAAATTCATGCCTACATTTGCATATTATTAATTTTTACTTGTTTATTATTTGCATTTATGAAAAAAGAACATCCTGTCATACCGCTTTCACAGGCGGTGGAGACAATCAAAACAGCTATTCTGCAATGTCAGGCACGTGCGGCCAAAATGATTAGTGGATCACAATTGTCGTTGTATTTTGGTGTGGGACTATATGTTTCAGCCAATTCTCGAGAAGGCACATGGGGAACTGGGGCAATCTATACCATTAGCGAACAATTGCACAGAGAATTACCTGGATTGCGGGGATTCTCCATTCAAAACATCCGAAATATGCGTCAGTTCGCAGAATTTTGGCAACCTTTTTTAATTCGCTCGCCGACGGCGAGCGAATTAAAAACAGAAAATTTACGTAATAGCATTGAGTACGACAGACTCGCTTTAGAAAAATGGTCGCCTACGACGAGCGAAATTAATCGCGACGAGTTTTTGGGCATCAGTTTTTCTCATCACATAGAGATTCTCCACAAAACAAAGAACATTCAAGAGGTGCTAAACTGCATCCACGAGGCGGTTGTCCACCAATGGGATAAATACACGTTGAGGGACGTACTAAAAGCTGGCATTCCGCAGCCAGAACATACCGCACCTAACAATTTTGCACAAACAATGCCGACAGTGAAAGCAAGCATGAAAGCCATCCGCATGTTCAAAGACGAATATTTGCTGGATTATATCAACGTAGAAGAAATAGACGCAGAAGATGAAGATGTAGATGAAGCGGTCGTTGAGCAGCACATCATACAGAACATCAAACGGTTTATCATGACGTTGGGACGCGACTTTACATTTGTTGGCAACCAATATCATCTGGAAATTTATGGAGAGGAGATGAAAAGCGACTTGCTATTCTTTAATCGTGAGTTGAATGCCCTTGTAGCCATTGAGTTAAAGAAAGGGAAATTCAAACCTGCATATCTAGGTCAATTATATGCTTACATGCAAGTGCTGGATGACAAGGTAAAAAAGCCCCACGAAAATCCTTGCATTGGCATCGTGCTTTGTAGAAGCGCCAATCAAGCTTATGTGGAATATGCAGTACGCGACTACAACAAGCCTATGGGAGTGTCAACGTACAAAACACTTTCTGACATGCCCACAAGTATGCGTGAGATTCTTCCAGACGTCAAAGAAATGATGAAGTTGTTGGATGAAGAATGATATTATCTATACAGAAGGATTTTAAATCGGTCGTTGCGACGCACGATTTAAAAGTACACAAACAACAACAAAAAGAATATTTATGAAAAAAGAACATCCTGTCATACCGCTTTCACAGGCGGTGGAGACAATCAAAACAGCTA
Organism: uncultured Bacteroidales bacterium; assembly: GCA_902784425.1. Lineage (GTDB taxonomy): Bacteria > Bacteroidota > Bacteroidia > Bacteroidales > Paludibacteraceae > UBA1181. The sequence continues at coordinate 6,277 of CACZUS010000064.1, read as the reverse complement.
TTCTGCAAGGGCAATACGAAGCCCTAAAGGAAGTTAATCGAGTACAGCTCGCTGTGTATTATGCCATCGGAAAGTATCTGTCGAAGAACACGCGCAGTCTTGCTTACGGGTCAGGCGGAATCAAGACAATCAGCGATCAATTACGCAAAGAGATGCCAGGCCTTAGAGGTTTTTCGGCAACGCAACTCAAGGACAGCTTGGGAAATATTGGATTCCAACAATACAGAAACATCAAATGAAGATTCGACGGTCACAACCGTCGAATCTTATTGCACACAAAATCAAATAGATATACGACATGCGATCACGATTCCAAATCTCACAGATTTTCCTGTCGAGGATTTCTTTAATGTGCCTTTCACCCATCATTCAAGGATCATAAATCTTTGCAAAGATGTTCATGGGAAGTATTATTATATTCACCGCACAGCACAAGAAAAACTATCCGTTGAGAATCTAGAGAAACTCATCAAAAGAAAAGCCTACGAAAACCAAGATCGACTACCTAACAACTTCGCCCAAACCATATCCGACTCCTTCATGGCTCGCAAAGCGGTGATGATGTTCAAAGACTCATACGCCTTACAATTCATTAATACGGAGGAAATTGGAGAGAGGGATAAACAAGATATCGACGAAAAAGTCATCGAACAGAAGATTGTTCAGAACATAAAGAACTTCATCATGACCTTTGGCAATGATTTCACTTTTGTCGGCAACCAATATCACCTTGAAATATATGAAGAAGAATTTTTCCCCGACTTGATTTTCTTTAATCGCGAATTAAATGCGCTGGTGGTGGTTGAACTGAAGATGGGAGATTTTAAACCAAGCTATCTCGGACAACTGACAACATATTTGAAAATATTATTGGTATTGTTCTCTGCAAGTCTGCTAATAAAGATTTTGTGGAATTTGTCATACAAGATTATGACAGACCGATGGGTGTCGCCACCTATTCCACCGCAGAAGAAATGCCTAATCGCTTGCGAAAAGCATTGCCAGACGTTGAAGAACTGAGAAAAATTATGCGTAAAGGTATTGACGGAAAATGAAAAGAGGAAGAGACGAGGAACGTAGAGACGCACGGCCGTGCGTCTCTACGTTTGTGCATTCCTACGTCCGTGCGTTCCTACAACGGTCTGTCATATCATAACAAAACCGATTTCAATTGGTGTGTTTCCCATTTTTGGATTAAAGATTTGGCGATTTAGGGGGCAAGATGTAAATTTGTGTAAACACGGAACCGATTCCTCAATCTTCTCGAGATGAAACACAACAAACTCTTTATTATTTGCATATGTATTGTTGCGACCTTGTTCTGCAACGCACTTCCATCCATGGCAAATACGGCCGCCTACGACCCTGATTTCGGAGCCGGCACGATATCAGGTCCGAAAGAGTTGGGAGAATTCTGTGTAGCTTATTATCATGACGGTAAACTCTACAACGAGATTGATTACAAATGGGATCTACCTGACAGAAAGGGAAATGCTACAGAAAGAGAACTTGATACTATTCCTTTCAAAGGGGAACTCTCGCAAACATCAGACCTAATAGATGATTACAAAAGCGATGACACTATCTCTGACTCTCAAGAAGACTCTTCCATAGGGCAAGAATCAACTGATTCGGATATCATCGCTATGGCAAAGAGTTTTGATTTTGAAAATTGCTCACAAGATCAAAAAATTCATCTCTACGATGGAGCACATTTTTTTCTCCATTTCAAATTTGTCGTTTATTACCCCAACACAAATTTATATTATATCAGTCCGTACGTAAGCGCAACACAATACACCAAATATTCCATTTCCTATAATGATGGAGAAATAGGGATACAAGAGAATGACTATTCTTTAATCCTGACAGTTGCAATGCTGATATTGGTAATGCTTATAACCGTCAGTTTGGAATTAGGAGTGGGTTGGTTGTTTTCTTATCGCTCGAAAAAGGATGTATGTATAATTGCCATAACCAATGTTATAACAAATCTACTAATGAACGCCTTTGTTTGCCACGAATATATAGATGGGAATTCTCATAGTCTTGAATTAGCCATTGCATTCTCTCTTATCCTTTTAGAGCCATTGGTATGGATAATCGAAAGTATTGTATATCTATATACTCTAGAGAGAAAAGGCGAACACTACATACTGAGAACGTTTGGATTTGCCTTGGTTGCGAATGTTGTATCATTTGTTATCGGCCTTGTCATTATCTCATTTGTTAAAGATTTGATTGTTAGCTTATTCGGCTTTTGACCCATGTAAACCAGTTATGACTGAGTTTATGATGGTTATATATTCACTTAAATTTTTATAGCTCAATTGCACATCTATAAAAGAATTGCACCATGAAAGTGCAATTTTTGATACTTTTCTGCACTTTTGTAGTGCAATTTGCAAGGTCAGACTAATTATTAAATTCATTTCTCACACATGTCCTCACCTTATCTCGATTCCCTCACAGCAAATCCTTAGCCGGCACCTCAATAATCTTGCCGTCCTTATCTGAGAGGATGATCGTCTCATTGTTGGCTGCCTTCTTCTCGAGAAATTCCTTTTCGGCGATTTTTAGGGCAGCTATGATTTTATCTAAAGTTTTGTTCTCGTCCATGACTATTTCTCTATCGCCTTAATCTTATCCGCATACTTGCTCCAACCTTTTGCGGTTTTGTATTTTTCCACACTTTCTGCAGGGACGTAGATGGTTTGAATAGGAGTTCTAAAAAATAGTTCCTCTACAGTCGGCGGTTCTTCGTTTTCTATCGTGATAGTTTTAAGAGAAGAACACATTGAAAATGAATAATCTCCTATACTGATTACTGAATTAGGAATTACAACGCTACCAAGGTTACAATTATAGAATGCACAAGTTCCAATCTTAGTCACACTTTGGGGTATCGACACTTCTTTTAATGAGGATCTATTAAATGCGTCATTTCCAATTCCCTTTACACCGTTTGGAATCTCAATACTGGTAATATCAGAATCAAGAAAAGCTGCCTCACCAATATGTGTCACGGTGTTCGGAATGGTGCAAGTAACTCTTTTGGTCGGGAAAAACAGCAATGTGTCTTTTGCCTTGCTGAACAATACACCATCGGCTGAAGAGAAAAACTTGTTTTTGGATGCCACTTCTATTCTTTCAAGGCTATAGCACTCCCAGAAAGCCTCCTTGCCAATCTTATTCACACCGGAAGAGATGGAAACGCTGCTAAGGTTGTTACATTCCCTAAATGCCCTATCACCAATCGAAGTCACACTACTAGGAATAATCACGGCAGTAAGTTTCCTGCTGGCTTCAAAAGCATGATTTTCAATCATTGTCACATGATACTTCTTCCCATTGTATTCTACTTTGTCTGGAATGGTGATTGTGTCTGTATATCCCACATATTTAGCCTCTTTTTTAAATCTCACAGCAGCGGTTTTTGTTTCCTCATTAAGTTTGTACCAGATTGTATCTCCGTCGCGGTTTGCGATACAGGTGTCAATGGCCGTTGCATTATGAATCCCAGAAAGATCACTTTCTTTCTGGTTTTGTTGTTTCTTTCCTACAATTTTAATTCTCGGACATTTTTTGAAGACTTCTTCCCATTTCCCATTCTCAGAATCAGGCACTATCACTGTTGTTTCTTTCCCTGGTTTTTTTATTTGTGTTTTAGGCTTATAAACCTTTTTATTGCATTCTATAATATTGGAAAACCAGCTTTTTTGCAAAACTACTTCCCTCAGGGAACAAGTTATGCGGTACGCTATTGTCTTCTTATCATCTTTCTTTTTTAATTCTGAATGTAAACTAAGATCCTGTGAATATTCTGTTCTATTGAAAGCGTCCGATCCAACATTGGTGACGGAATTTGGAATCATCACACTATCTAAATTAATACACCCTATAAAGGCAGAATCGGCAATGCTGCGAACGGACTTTGGAATCTCTAAATTGGTAAGAGTTTCACAACAAGCGAAAGTTCCTTTATTTATGCGGTCAACTGATTTCGGAATCGTAACGCTGTCTAATTTTACGCAACCTACAAAAGCCCAATCTTCGATGTCAGTCACAGACTCTGGAATTGAAACTGTTTTCAGTCTGTCACAATCTGTAAATGCAAATTCCCCTATAGTCTTCACTCCTTTTGGAATCATCACACGTTCTAAACTGACACAACCTAAAAAAGCGGCCATCCCGATCCTATTCACAGATTTTGGAATTGACACATTCTTCAGATTACTACAATTTGCAAAAGCGAAGTCATCTATCTCCTTCACACCTTGAGATATAATTACACTTTCTACAGTACTGAACCTAAAAGCAAACATTCCAATATTCTTTACTGTTTTGGGGATCGTTACACTTTTTAGGTTTTTACTATAAAACGCATTTGGCAGAATTGTCCTCACTGATTTTGGAATTTCATAGGCTACCTTTTTATTGTTTATGGGGAATGCAAGTAATGTGTCCTTTGCTTTGTTAAACAACACGCCATCTTCTGACGAATAGAATTTGTTGTCGGGTGCAACCTCTATATTTTCAAGATGAGTCAGGTTCCATAATGCAAGCGATTTAATCTGTTTCACTGTGTTAGGGACAACATAGGACAAATTTTTCTTTTCCATGGGAAATGCAATCAACGTGTCCTTCGCTTTATTGAACAACACTCCATCTTCTGACGAATAGTATTTATTGCCAGCCGCAACCTCTATGTTTTCAAGATGACTGATGCTGCGCAATGCTAGCCATTCTATTTGTTTCACCGTGCTAGGGACAACATAGGACAAACTTTTCTTTTTCTCTGGGAATGTGATTAACGTGTCCTTCGCTTTATTGAACAGCACGCCATCTTCTGACGAATAGAATTTGTTGTCAGTTGCAACTTCTATTTTTTCAAGTTCATGACAATCTCCAAAAGCTTCTTTGTCGATACTGTTTAGAGTGCTGGGTAGGGTAATGTTTGCCAAATAGTTATTGAATTCAAAGGCATCTTTAATGATACTTGTCACCTTATAGATCTTCCTATTAAAAGTGACCTCCGAGGGGACTATCACATTACCTGCAGGCCCCGAATAGACGGTGTCTCTGGATTCTACTCCATTAATTGGTTTATATGAAATCCACATACCAGGATTTTTTTGTTTTATCACCGCGACTTCCGTTTCTGACATGATTTCATATTTCAACGTCTGTCCTTCGTAAGTAAACTCAAAGGTCTTGTCTTCCTGCGCTTGCACAAAACTTGTGAAGAACAATGCGAATAATAAAATGGTAAAAATATTTTTCATTGCAGCTGATATTAATGAAGACAAAAATACCGAAATTTTCTGTTTGGCTGACGATTTCTGCAAACTTTTCAAAAATCACCGCCCCATTAGTTATTCGACGGAATCTATGCCCCAAACAAATTCACAACGACTTTCCTTGTGTTTTTTTGTGAATCAGTCAATGAAATATCCCCTGATTTAATTAAATCTACTTTCCCTAACTGCTACATTCCGTTAAAAAAATGTATAGTTTAGTGTGATATTCCGTTAAAAAATGTAGTCTTGCGGTGATTATTCCGTTAAAAAAGTGTAAGGTTATGATTAGAATTTTACGCAATGAATTGAAAATGTGGTAATTATCTCCAAAATGTAAGCCTTTAGTTTTATTAGGGGCAAGGCAGGTTGGGAAAACTTGGTTGTCCTCCTGATTTGGTAATTTAGAAGTCAAGATATAAATTTGCATAAGGGGGTACAATAATACAATAGTTTATGAATAGAAACGAAATCGCAAAACAATATAGGTTGCTGAGAAAAGCACGTACGATCCTTAGATTCCTCGAATATTGTCTATGGATGGTTCTCCCTACAGCATTGGGATTACAATTTGTAGAAATACCATCTAAATTTTTTGACGGATCAGTGATTTGGTTCGCGATTGATGGTGGCAAGAATGTTAAGACGGACTGGATCATTTGGACTATATCATTCCTTTGGCTGTTTACCTTTATGGCTCTTGGTATTCTCAGTTTGATGTATGTGGAATTGGGGAATCTTCGCCGTTGGATACTGTCCAAATTGTTTTTCACTAACTACATAGTTGGTCGTTACGAAAAGAAATGGGGTATGTCTTATGACCAGATAGAGTCTTATGTCTCTCATAGGGAGAAGTTGGGAGGTGATGATTCTATTTTATATCTATTCCCGTTTGTCAATCAGCTATGTCAGCTAAATAAAGGAGCCAGAGAGGAGCAGGAGACCTTCTTGTCTTCTCTTTTAAGTGAAGATGAGATACG
>CACZUS010000063.1 GCA_902784425.1 uncultured Bacteroidales bacterium | reverse complement strand
TGACATCCGGAAGAACGTTTCTCTGGATTCACTTGATCACCTTGACGAGCGGCTGCCAAAGCGCCTTTTTTATGATAATATTTAGGATAAACGAACTCTGCAGGAATAGTATATCCTACGTCACCAGCACCCAATTGTTTAGAAGCAGGCGCATTCTTAGAATCCGGATCTCCACCTTGAATCATAAAATCTTTTATGACACGGTGAAACAACAAACTATCGTAGAATCCCTGATTCACCAACTTTAAAAAATTATCACGATGCTGAGGAGTATCATCATACAACAATATCTTCATCGTTCCAAACTCTGTTTTCAATTCCACCACAACACCTTTCTGCTGTGCTTTGTCTGCTGCATTCACTGACATAACTGCTAATATTAAAGTTAATGTGACTATTAAAATTTTCTTCATACTACTTTCAACTTTTTGATTTAATTTTCCGCAAAAATATACATTCTTTTCTAAACCCACACCAAATTCGCATAGGGAAAACAACGCGACAGCCCCACCTTTCCCGTTTTTTTTCATTAAAAAATGATTATTTTCACGAATATGTTTTTCGTTACAATTTTTTTTGTAAATTTGCACCGCCATTTGCATAAGGTTACCAAACAAAGAAATTAAGTTAGAAATTAAAATTTTTTAAAATAATGAAAAAGGATATTCAACCAGAGAATTATCGTCCAGTTGCATTCAAGGACTTGTCCAACGGCGATATGTTTATTTCACGTTCAACAGTGAACACAAAAGACACCATCGAAATTGATGGAGAGACTTTGCCACTTGTAAAACTTGAAATTTCAAGTTCATCTCACCCTTTCTTCACAGGAAAGTCTAAGATGGTTGACACAGCAGGTCGTGTTGATAAGTTCATGAGCCGCTACGGAAACAGAAAGAAATAAGCATTTCTCTGATTTCAACAACAAGGCATCCACAATGGATGCCTTTTTTATTGTTAAAAATCATCTGAATCTCAATTAAATGTAATATCTTTGCATAACTATTCCTAAGTAGAATTTTTGACCAACCACAAACAAATGAAAATAATAATTTTCGGTAATAAATGCAACGTAGAAGTGGCTCATTACACCAATGAAGTGATGAACATTCTGCGAAACCGTGGAGTCGAGATCATGCTCGAACGTGACTTCTGCCAATTTTTAGTGGAAAAAGGCGTGGACTTATCTTTCGAACACACAATCATCGACAACGATAACTTCTCGGCAGACATGGCTTTCAGCATTGGCGGAGACGGAACATTCATTAGGACATCTGCCAAAATCGGAAGAAAAGACATTCCAATCGTGGGTATCAATGCTGGCAGATTAGGTTTCTTGGCTGATGTGCCTGGCGACGATCTGGTACAATCTGTCAACAACATTATCGACGGTCACTACCATATTGAAGACCACGCTCTACTCAGACTCCATACAGAGGAACGTTTATATACCGACTTTAATTATGCCATCAACGAAATTGCCATTCTAAAAAGAGACTCCTCTTCCATGATCACAATTCATGCATGGGCGAACGGCACATTCATCAACTCATATCAAGCGGATGGATTACTTATCGCAACAGCTACTGGTTCTACAGCCTACTCAATGAGTGTGGGAGGTCCTATCGTGGTTCCTCAAGCCTCTAATTTTATCATCACGCCCGTTGCATCTCATAGCCTGAATGTGCGTCCTATCATCATACCAGACTCATGGGAAATTGATTTGAAAGTGGAAAGTCGCAACAAACAGTTCCTCATCGCACTCGATGGAAGAAACAACGTATTCAACGAACAAACACCTCTTAAAATTAAAAAAGCCAGTTTCACCACAAAAATCATCCGACGTGAGAATCATGACTTTTTCAACACACTTCGTGAAAAACTCATGTGGGGAACTGGTACTAGGAAATAATTTATGGACAAGAAATCTTTACGCATCGTTTATATGGGTACTCCCGACTTTGCCGTGGAGCCCTTGAAAAAATTGGTCGAAGGTGGATACAATGTTGTGGGATGCATCACCATGCCCGACAAAGAAGCAGGCCGTGGTCATCACATTCAATACTCGCCTGTCAAAGAGTATGCCCTATCTCAAAACATACCACTGCTTCAACCTATACGACTTAAAGACGAACAATTCCTGGCCGACTTAAAAGCATGGAATGCGGATCTTCAGATTGTCGTTGCTTTCCGCATGTTACCCGAAGTTGTATGGAACATGCCTCGATTGGGCACATTCAACCTCCATGCCTCTCTGCTCCCTCAATACAGAGGAGCGGCTCCCATCAACTGGGCGGTCATCAATGGCGAAAAAGAGACGGGTGTCACCACATTCTTCCTAACTCATGAAATCGACACAGGAAAAATCATCCTCCAAAGAAGAATTCCAATTGGAGACAATGAATGTGTAGGTGACATTCACGACAAACTCATGGTGCTCGGTGCCGATCTTGTGACAGAAACAGTAGATTTGATACTAAACGACAAAGCAGATGCACAAGAGCAAAAGTGCTTCTACACCAACGAAAGCGAACTCAAACCTGCACCTAAAATTTTCAAGGAGACTTGTAAAATAGATTGGAATCAAGACGTTCATTATCTTCATAATTTTGTCAGAGGCTTGTCACCCTACCCTGCCGCATGGTGTGAACTGACAGATCCACAGGGCACAACGATCTCCGTCAAAATATTCGAAACTGAGATAATAGAAGCTAATCATAACCAACCTATCGGGTCTTTCAAATTTGACAAGAAATTCATTGACATCGCCGTTCAAAACGGATATATACGAATCAGATCGCTTCAGATACCAGGAAAAAAGAGACTTTCCACTGAAGAGTTTTTAAGAGGATACAAAATTTCAGATTTATATAAATTCAACTAATTATGACATTACGACACATTTCAAGGAGATTAGTTATTTCATTTGTAACACTCCTATCTTTATTGGGATCGACTTTTACGTCGTATGCTGACAGCACTCCAAATGAGGGCAGCACTATTATTTATGATGTTTACGTTTCCGGTTATGCCATCACTGACAAGAACAAAGATTCGATTAAGTTCCCTGGCATTGAAGGCCGCGTCTATTATGAAGCAGAATCTCACACGCTTGTTTTCGACAATGCTTTTTTAACAGGTCATGACAGTATCGGTGCCTTTGTTTTTAGCAAAATAGATGATTTAACCATCAAGCTAATCGGTTCGAATTCTGTCGTAGACAAAGGTAACCTTACATCCTTCGTACATTCAGAGAACAAGGTCACAATAGTTGGTGATACGCTAAACATCTTATTAGACAACGACACGAACTATGGTCTCTATATCTCACAACTCTCCATCAAGGATGCAACCATCACAGAAGAATTAACATCAACCCAAAACTCCGTTGGTTTTCTGAGCGATTCTCTCTCTATATCGAACGCAAGAATCGTAACCACAGTCAACGGTAAAGGTCAAGCAGCTATTGCCAATGCTTCGAAAATAGATATTGAGGACACTAAAATGATGGTCAACATCGATTCTACTGCTTTTGGTTATGGTTTTCTATGCTCTGGTAATGTCTCCTTATCCAACTCTACCATTTTAGGATCCATAGTCGGAAAAGACACCACTTCCAGACAACTTCAAACGCTATTTATCCAAGCGGAAGGACTTGTGCTTAACAATTCCGAGGTTAATTTTCAAACCATATCAAAAAGCAGCTGCGGATATTTAGGAAGCAACTTATTGCTCAACAAGAGCGTATGGGACATGAGCACACCAGAAACATACAACATGACGGCAATCGATGTGGCAGAGATCGCACTCATCACTAATGACAGTAAAGTGGAGATCGACATTCGTTCCAACAACAACTGCTACGCCTTGCAAACTACACTTCTGAGATGTGAAGGTTCTGACATCCATTGTGTCCTTAATGGTAAACAATGTATGCCAATTTATGCTGAACGAACAGAGTTGAACAACGCTTTGTTTCATGCAGAAGTTGTAGCCCACGAGATGGCAACTGGAATCCAATCAGATGTTTTGCAGATATCTAATTCTACAATTATAGAAAATCTTAGTACAGATAAAGAAAAAGAAGAGTCCTCCTACGATGTCATTGCCAACATCTTCAACACACTCTCTTCTTCTCAAAACTCGATTGAATTGAACCTAAAAGGAAACAAATGTGTCGGACTCACAGGGGAATCAGCCAGTTTCCAAAATGATTCAATCATCATTTCCGGAAATTCAGCAAGCGATTTCATGGGAATTTCAATCAACAATAACAGTTATAATGCATGTGACATTCAAGCCAATATTATTGCGAACAAGAATGTCTACGTAAGTGTTTCCGACACATTGATTTCAACAAATAACAATTACCAATTTGACGGAATCATCGGAAAAAACAACTCAATAGCGCTTAAATCTGGATATCTAAGCATGAACAACGACCACTATTTTGCATCAATCGACAGTACGACCATGGCAAAGAGTATAGAAGCCTCCGTACTGGGAATAGCAAAATCTGAAATCAATCAAAATTTGAGTTCAACCAAAAACGCAATAGGTTTTAATTGCGACTCATTACAAATTGACAATTGTTCCATCTCTCAAAAAATAAACAGTGGTCAGCAAGGCATTGGAATCAGTGCAAAAAAACTAAACGTAAAAGAGAGTTCATTTACTCATACGTCCGAAACTCTCAAAAACAATTACGGAATATACGCATCCAAAGGCTACCTCGACAATTCAAAATTTAACATCCTTGTCGACGGAGCATCAGCAGCCCTTGTTTCTGACCATCTTACAATCAACAAATGTGAGGCAGAACTTTATGGTTCTATTTCCGCCATTGCCAATTGCATACCAGAATTCACAGGCTATAACAAGCTGAACGTTTTAGTCAACATGGAAAATGCTCCTGAAAGTGCCACTCCATGGGATTCCACTATCAATATTACAAACTTCATGTATGTGAAAATTTCAGATGGCGACGTCAACGACATTCAAGACACACCTTCTGACAACTTCTATTACACAATAGGTAATACGATTTATTCAAACAGTGGCGACATTCAAGTCTACTCCATCAACGGTTTGTTCATCGGAGAAGGTGAAAGAGTCACGGTACCTTGTACGGGTGTATATGTGATAAAACAAGGTTTGAAAGTCACAAAGGCACTTATAAAATAGAACAAGAATTATCATTCAATAATGAAGGGGCGAAATATTTCGCCCCTTTATTATTTCTCCCCTATTCGTTAGATGAATAAGTAACTATTTGATTCCACGCTCCTTACAAATAAGATCGTATGCTTTCGTAATCGTATCAAATTTCTCATTGGCAGAACGGATGTCTTTCTCCGACACTTTTCCTCTTAAACGATCTGGATGGTATTTTAACGCTAATTTGCGATAGGCCGTTTTGATTTCATCTTCTGATGCCGACACCAACAAACCCAATGTATTGTATGCCTGAACACTTGCATATCCTTGTGTCTTCTTATAATCAAAATCCTTGTTGAATGAACTTTCAAAGTTCTGCTGAGACCTATCCTTCCTATTCTTCTCTTTTTTTTCTTTTCTCGACTTCTCTCTTGCTCGAACATTCTCCTCAGTATCAGGAACATTAAAATTGTACAAGAAATAATCCTCCAACTTGGAAACCCACGTTTTATCCTTTATCAGTAAAACCAAGATACGATGCAACACATCCAGCTCTTCAACTTGTATACCATCGCAGGAATAGGCCACCTGAAAAAGAACACAAGCCAACTCATTGATCGCCTTCTCATTCGGTTTCGCCTTATGGATAACGGTCACCAACTCTTCATAGCGAGGTTTTGTCGGGTTTAACAATTGTTGATCATACTCAAAAATACACGATAGACCTAAAACGACATCCAACTGAGGATGTTCCTTGAAATAACGATAGACACATTCTCGTTCTTTCTGTTGTACATCATCATCCGAACGTGTTACAATAACAAACAATTGAACAATGCTTTCAACTGCCTTCCGATGAATAGAGAGATACTTTCTATTCCCCAATGGATCATAATCAGGGAAAAACAATACTTCTGATTTCTTCTTCTCACCTTTTATCAAATAATAAATGAGGAATCCACCCCCCACAAGAAAGGCTATCGGAAGAGCAATAACGAAGATTGTACTTAAAAGATCACGCGTCAATACAGGATCCAGGAAATAATATATATAAAAAACAGATGCAATTATAGCAATTACAGCCAACTTTATCTTTTGAACGCCTGTCATATAATTATAGTTCTATTAGTCACATTAAAAAGTAAGTTTCAAAACTCACTCTAAATAATTCACGAAGATATTATTTATTGCGCATTATTAGGCAAACTTGCATATTTTTTTACCGTTGAAAATTACATTTGCAACGCGATTGCAAAAACGATTTCCTACTTTCGCCACATAATCAAAAAAGAAGACAATGAGAAACAATGTTTGGAATATTTTCGCTCCAATATATGAGCGCACAATGAAGTCGCAACAGAACATCTACGATTACATGTATAATCAGATTTCACAAGCTGTGGTTGGAAAGAAAGTCCTTGAATTGGCCACAGGTCCTGGCATGATTGCGAAACACATAGCCAATAGTGCCGAGAGTGTCATCGCTACAGATTTTGCAGAGAAAATGATTGAAACGGCGAAGAAGGGAGACGTTCCCGCCAATGTGATTTTCGAAGTAGCAGATGCCACCAATTTGCCTTACGAAAGCGACTCATTCGATGTAGTAATCATAGCAAGCGCCCTTCATATCATGCCTGCGCCTGAAGTTGCATTGAAAGAGATAAACCGTGTACTAAAATCAGATGGAATTCTAATCGCACCTAACTTCATCTTTAGTGGCAAGAAAAACCTGTGGCAACGAATTCTTAGTCTTGTAGGCATAAAGTTCGCCCACGAATGGACTGCGGACCAGTATGCATCTTTTCTTAGTAATCATGGATGGAACATTACAATGTCTGAGATAATTAAGGGTAGAATAGATCTAATGTATGTAGAATGTAACAGACAAAATTAACACAATTTCTTCTCCTCATTACCATGAATAGTCATAAAGCAAGGGAAAGTCCCAACATATGGCTATTCTTTCAAATCTATACGTGCCGTAATTTTGCACCCCGTAATTAATAGCAATGATTTGAAAGGAGGACAAGAAAAAAAATGAACAAACGCTTCATATCTATATTGATAACGGCTACATTAGTTGTGGCACAATCACACGCAGAGAAGAAAGACACGGTAGCTTTGGTACCAGACGTTGAGTTAGAAGAAGTCACAGTCGAATGGCACAACGAAGTGCGAGAAATGCGCGAAGCAACTATGCCGATCTCTGTTATTTCTGTCAAACAATTGGAAGGTACCACCACCAACATCAACGATGCCTTATCCCGCACAACAGGTATAACCGTACGCAACACGGGAGGTGTAGGTAGTGCCTCCAGAATTTCAGTACGCGGACTTGAAGGTAAACGAATGGGTATCTACATCGACGAAGCCGCCATTGGTCAACTCAGCGACTATATGTCACTAAACGATGTACCTACCGATATGATTGAACGCATCGAAGTGTACAAAGGTATCGTTCCCTACCGTTTTGGCGGATCTGCATTGGGTGGTGCTGTCAATGTGGTCACCAAAGAATACCCACCAGTCTATTTAGATGCCAGCTATGAAATAGCATCCTTCAACACACACAAACTAAGTTCCGCCTTCAAACGTAACAATAAAAAAACAGGATTGCAATTCGGGTTGGGCGGCGTACTCACCTATTCTGACAACAGCTATGAAATGGAGCTTCCAAATCTGGACAACAGAGTGGTCAAACGCGATCATGACAGATTCAAAAAAATGATGATAGGAGGTTCTCTCAAAGCCACCAAATGGTATTTTGATGAAGCAAAATTGGAATTGATCTATACAGCCACCAACGCTGAAATCCAAGGAATCGACTTCGATATTCGGGAGGCTTACACACATGGACAAGCTGCCATTACAGCAATCTCCCTCAAACGGGACAATTTCATTGCGAAGGGACTCGACTTCGATTTCGACGCTTGCTATAGCTACGGACAAAATGGTCTCTATGATGCTGCTCCTTATCGTTACGATTGGGACGGAAACCGATACAACGCAGTCTCCGCCTACGGAGGTGAACAAGGCAACTACGCATCTGATTCTGACAACAGAACACATGATTTCACATCTAAACTGAATCTGAATTATATATTGAACAAACATAACACGCTCAACCTCAACTTGTATGCCACTCATACAAGACAGAACCCCAAAAACGAACTGATGGATCTCTCCTTCGGATACCAAACCAACTTTCCTAGTCACATGACAAGCTTTACCGTAGGATTCTCATACGACTTGACTCTATTTGACAACAAGTTCATGAGCGCCACGACCATCAAAAATTTCAATTATGCATCCGAAACCAAGGTGCTGGAACAGACCTTTATCAACAACCCCAAAGAGATACAACTCAACAAGAATTATTGGGGAGGAAGTGAATCGTTGCGTTATAAGATAACACCACGATTATTGGCAAAAACCTCTTTCAGCTCCGAAGTGAGAATTCCAACGTCCGAAGAGTTAGTGGGTAACGGTTATTCTATTCTACCGGCTACCGACCTCAAACCCGAACGCTGCAACGGACTTAATGCCGGTCTACTCTACCATCGTAATCACCAATATGGGTTCATCGAAATTGAAGGCAACTTCTTCCTCAATGAATTAAAAGAGATGATTCGTTATCAGGCAGATATGATTCCATGCATGGCACGTTATGCCAACTTCGGAACAGTACGCACCAAAGGTGTGGAACTGGAATTCAAGGGAGATGTAGCGAAAGTGCTTTACCTCTATGCCAACGCCACCTACCAAGACCTTCGTGACCATAGGGAACATGAGACGGGTTCCTCCGCAGAAAATCCGACGTACAACATGCGTATGCCTAATATTCCATATTTGCTCGGCAATTTTGGATTCGAGTTACACAAAGAAAATCTTTTCGGAGGCAAGGAACAAAACAGTCGCTTCCTTGTAGACGCATCCTACATCCACGAATATTTTTATGATTTCGAGATGAGTAAATACCAAGAGCGAAAGATTCCTACCTCATTTACCATCGACTCAGGCATCGAACATAGTTTCCTAAATGACAGTTGGACTCTCTCCTTTAAGGTGAAGAACCTAACCAACAGAAAAGTTTATTCAGATCTTAATCGACCTCTGCCAGGAAGAAACTTTGCATTTAAAGTTAGATACGTGATGAAATAACAAATATGATTTATATAAAGAAAAAAGAAAATGAAAACTAAGTATTTATTTTTTGCCGTAGCATTGGCAAGCATATTTACAGCATGTAAAGAAGAAGACGAGAAGGATTCTAATTTGGAATCTGGGAAAATTCTCTTTTCAACCACAATAACCAATCCTTCTGGTGATAGCGGAAGTGGTTATCTACAAGCAGTAGGCAACTTCAGTGGTGGTATCAATTACGACAACAAGAACGCCATTCCTCTCGGATTTGGTTCCTACCCTTGTGTCTGCCCAAGTGGCAACATCTACGTCTTCCCTGATTATATGGGTGGAACAGAATTGAAATTGAAACGTTATGTGTTAAACAGTTCAAATCAACTCGAATTGCAAGGATCAATGACACTTCCTGCCAATTCAAGTGCAGCCATCGTTGTAGAAGCCAACGCAGAAAAAGCATACGTTTGTTGTCAAAGTCTTGATTTAATCATCGCCTTCAATCCTAAGACCATGAAGGAGATTTCCAGAATCGATGTTTCTTCTCTCAGAAACGAAGGTGTCTCCGCCTATCCGGGTGCTTTATATATTCGTGACAACATTCTCTATGTGGCTTTGGAGCAATACAACTCACAATGGATGCCTGTTGAAAATGCTATCGAAATGGCGCTCTACAACGTGTCAGACGATAGTTTCATCAAAAGAATCCGCAACACCTCGCTTGGTATCTGCGGACCAACACGTCCGATCGACAATCAATCCATCTTCGAGGATGAGAATGGTGACATCTACATTAGCTGTGTAGGCTCATTCGGATACATTCCTGGACTGGATGCTGGTATCGCACGCATCAAAAAAGGCGAAACAGACTTCGATGCAAGCTACACATTCAACCTAACCAACACCCAAGTGGAGGGTCTGTCATGCGGTCACCTCGATATCTTGGCAAAGTGTCAATATACATCCAACGGCATACTTTATGCCTACGGATATGCAATAGGACTTGACCCTACCAACACCAACACGTACACTGCACGTACAGGTGCTCCCGTGATTGTGGACCTCTACAACAGAACCATCAAAGTGATTGAAGGACTTCCACACTCCAACGGACATGGTATCGCCATGGGTATCCACAAAGGTAAGATTGTCTATGGCTCAGCCAACGATGAATACAATGGATTCTGCACTTACGATCCTAAGACAGGTGCGATTGAGAAGAAGGTGGTAACAGTCACTGGATTCCCTTCATTCTTCTATAGTTTCGAGAAGTAATAGTTCGAAAAAGAATCTATAATACGGTTAACAATAAAGCCTGGGGACACAAAGCTGTTTCCAGGTTTTTTCGTTAAGTGAAGGCGTATAATGCGAATTAGAAATTTTGCAATTCAGTTGCATAAAAAACATTGTATGTTTGTTGTGTAAAACAAAAACGATATGGATATGTTAATAATATCATTACTGATTCCTTTGGCAGGAACGATTTTAGGTTCCGCATTTGTGTTTTTCATGAGGAACGAATTGCCCGAACGGTTACAAAAGGTTTTACTGGGCTTTGCTTCAGGCGTGATGGTAGCGGCATCTGTCTGGTCGTTGATTATTCCCGCGATGAATATGGGCAACGTGTGGCAGGTGACCATCGGTCTGTTGAGTGGGTTCGCTTTCCTACTTCTCATCGACTATATCACGCCCCATCTCCATCCCAAAGGAGAGCAAGAAGGTCCGCATAGTCGTTTGTCTCGAACAACAATGCTAGCGTTGGCAGTCACGATTCATAATTTCCCGGAAGGAATGGCGGTCGGCGTGACTATCGCAGGAACCATCTCGTCTGAATTTAGCGTAGCAGGAGCGTTAGCACTTTCAATTGGTATTGCCATCCAGAACATTCCAGAAGGAGCAATCATCTCCATGCCACTCCGTAATGAAGGGAACAGTCGCCTTAAATCATTTGCTATAGGCAGTTTGAGCGGTGTAGTCGAACCAATTGGGGGAATGTTGGTCATATTACTTGCCTCGACCGTCACAGTCGTAATGCCCTATTTGCTTCCCTTTGCCGCAGGCGCGATGCTTTACGTGGTGGTCGAAGAACTGATTCCGGAAGCATCACAGGGGAATCACTCCAATGTCGGAACAATAGGTTTCGCATTGGGTTTTACCATGATGATGGTGTTGGATGTGGTGATGGGATGAAAAGAACACAAAAAAGTCGCGCTTCACAACGCGACTTTTCCCTTCATTTATGATTTATACTTTCAAAGACAAAATGTCATTTGATTCTTTTATAACTATATTTAGATGATTTTCCTAATTCTTCCTCTATACGAATCAATTGATTGTATTTTGCCATACGATCGGTTCTTGAAAGTGAACCAGTCTTGATTTGACCTGAGTTTGTGGCAACTGCAATATCGGCAATGGTGGTGTCTTCCGTCTCACCAGAACGATGTGAAGTAACCGTGGTGTAGCCATGACGATGAGCCATCTCTATGGCATCAAGAGTTTCTGTCAACGAACCGATTTGGTTAACCTTAATCAAGATAGAATTAGCTGCACCCATAGCAATACCCTTTTGCAGGAATTTAACATTGGTCACGAACAAATCGTCGCCAACTAATTGACAGCGGTCTCCTATACGTTTCGTGAGTTCCACCCAATTGTCCCAGTCATTCTCATCAAGACCATCCTCGATGGAGTCTATAGGATATTTATTAATAAGTTGCTCAAGGTAACTGATTTGTTCCTCTGCACTCAATTTCTTTCCATTTGGATCCTTTTGCTTGCCATTTTTAAGTTGTTTGTAGTCGTAGAAATATTTGCCGTTCTCCACCACCGCAAATTCACTTGCTGCACAATCCATCGCTATTTTCACATCCTTGCCAGGTTCGTAACCAGCATCTTTTATGGCTTGGCAGATAGACTCAAGAGCATCCTCAACGCCATCAAGATTTGGAGCGAAACCACCTTCATCACCTACTGCGGTGGATAGACCACGTTTTTTAAGTAACTTGGCTAGATTATGGAATACTTCAGCCCCCATTCTGACTGCCTCCTTTATACTATCTGCGCCTACGGGACGAATCATGAACTCTTGGAATGCAATCGGTGCATCGGAATGTGCACCTCCATTGATGATGTTCATCATTGGCACAGGCAATGTATAAGCATTCACACCACCAATATAACGATACAAAGGCATATTCAATGCTTTTGCAGCTGTCTGAGCCACAGCGAGAGAAACGCCCAAAATAGCATTTGCTCCGAGTTTGCTCTTGGTAGGAGTACCATCAAGGTCGAGCATCTTCTGATCAATCGCACGTTGTTGAAAAACACATTCGCCCACAAGTGCTGGGGCAATCACATTATTCACGTTAGCCACAGCCTTTAACGTACCTTTTCCTAAGTATCTGTTCTTGTCTCCATCTCGAAGTTCTAGGGCTTCATTCTCACCCGTACTGGCACCCGATGGCACTGCAGCTCTACCCATTACTCCATTTTCAAGTGTTACATCAACCTCTACCGTTGGATTGCCGCGGGAGTCAAGTATCTCACGACCTACAATTTTCTTGATTTTCATTTTGTCTTTTTGTTTAAAATTAAAGTTCGAACTATCTGTTTTATTTTTATGGCAAAACTAACATTGGTCAAATAATAGGTCAATCACTTGAAATAGTGATTTTATAGTCTGTTTTATGACTAATTATGGGGAATATTATAATATAATTTAATAAAACAACCTATCATTCAATTAATTACAAAAAATTCATATATGGTGGGGTCTATAAATTTGTTCCGATTTTCATATTGCACACCATGTAGAGACGCACGGCCGTGCGTCTCTACGTCACCCAACAACCAACCAGCCCAATACCTAAGATTAGGGATTCAAACCAAAGGAAAAGACAATTAATAGGGATTGTACAATCCTTCGCGAAGGCGCATTTTTGCAGTGTTCAAAAACGTACAACGTTCAGAGCGGATGCAAAGGAAAAAAGATGACATAGGAAGGTGCGTTGAGAAAGAGGCAAAGAAAATCTTTCTCAAAAAGGGTTATGCGAAAACATCGATGCGTGAGATTGCAGAGAAATCGGGCGTCGGGTTGAGCAACATCTACAATTACTATATAAGCAAAGATGACCTTTTTTGCTCCATTGTCGCCCCTGTGGTCAACGAATTCAAGGGAATGCTCGACAGTTACCACAATTCGCAGGACGTTGACTTCACGCAGCAATGGGTGCCTGGCATGGCAGAAAAAACTGCAGCTGAATATAGTAGCATAATGCAGAAATACAGGGATCTGCTGAAATTGTTGCTGTTCAAATCGGCAGGTTCCTCGTTGGCAAATTTCAAAGAAGAGTTTACCGACAAGGCAACTGAAATGATACTGAAATACATGGATGCGATGAAACAGAAATATCCTACGCTGAAATGGGACTTCTCCCCCTTCTTCATTCATATAAACGCTGTGCAGCTATTCACCCTGCTCGAGGAGATCCTCATGCACAAAATAAGCACAAAGGATGCGGAACGAATTTTTGTAGAATATGTCAATTATCATAATAACGGATGGAAACTACTAATTTACAACGACTTACAATAATCAAACAACTGTTATTTATTTTTTGTGTTTTCATAGCAGGAAGAAGAGGCTCAGAAATGAGTCTCTTTTTTTTGTGAACAATTCTGAATAGTGTTCGTTTTTGAAGTCATAACAAATTGAATTTCAAAGAGTAATTAATAATAATATATAAAACATTAAAAATTAACTGATTATGAACATTGAGAAAATCAATTCGCGATTCCATGCTCTGACTGAGTGGAATCTGAAACACCGGCTATTGACGATACTGATCTTTGCCGCAGTCTTTATTGTGTCGGCCATGGGTCTGAAACGTATCTACTTCGAAACCTCTTGGGATAGCTACTTTGTGGAGGGCGACCCCATGTTGGAGAAAACAGATGATTTCAAAGCCACATTCGGTAATGACTACTACGTCTCCGTTTTGGTGAAGAATGAAAACGGACTATTCACAAAACAGAATCTTGAACTGATTCGGGAACTAAGTCAGAACCTGATGGACAGCCTTTCCTACTCCGAAAGCATCACTTCCCTGACCGACCTTGAATTCATGATCGGCACAGATGGCGGCATGGAACTCGGTCAGATTGTACCTGACACGATTCCTGAGGATGCGGCTGGTCTTGAGGCCATCCGTGAAAGAGCCTACTCGAAGCCTGAGCTAGCCAGAAGACTGATCTCCAAGGATGGTACCATGTCATGGATCATGGTGAAGCTACGTCCTTTCCCTGAAGACTCTGTATGGAAAGCGGAAGGCAATGAATCGCCCGATATGCTCACCGGACGTGAAGCGAAACAGATATGTATGCAGGAGAAATATGCCAGTCTGAATCCTTCTCCTGCGGGAATGCCTTTCATGTCATACGAGAAGATGCAATACATACAAGGACAGATGCGCATGATGTCCATCATCATCCTTATTGTCGGAATCGTCATCATGACTCTGGTGACCCGCTCGCTACGAGGTGTGGTCATGCCTATCATAACCACTATCATGGCCATACTGATGGCTTTCGGATGGATCGGATGGGCAGGACTCTACATCGACCAGTCGGCCACACTTTCTGTGGTAGTCTTATGCTTTGCCATATCGATCGCCTACAACATTCACATATACAACTATTTCCGCACGCAACTCTTCCAACACGGAGACAGGCGCAAGGCCATTGTTGAAGCGGTGACCGAGACGGGGTGGCCAGTCCTCTTCTCTGGTATCACCACCATCGCCGCCATGCTCTCTTTCGTGGCGATGAAACTGGTGCCGATGAAAGCGATTGGTATCAACTCATCCCTCTGCATCCTGTCGGTTCTGCTTATGTGCCTCATCACGACTCCGTTGGTATATTCCATCGGACGAAAGAATGTAAAACTGAAGAAAGCTTTCTCCTCAACCATAGAGGGCCGCATCGACGCCTTTTTCGAGCGCATGGGCGAATGGGTGCTGAAGCATAGCCGCACCATCATGATTGTTTCCGGAATATTGGCCGTCATCTGTGTATCCGGCGTACACCGCATCCAACCAGCCTTTGACGTGGAGAAGACCATGGGACGTAAGATGACGCAAAGAAACCTGATGTTCTGAAACGTCTTGAAATGCTTGAAAACAGATGTGAGACCTATCACCTCACCAAACGACATTACTCCATCCTGCCAATTCTGAAGGATATGAACCGTACCCTCAACGAAAACAAACAGGAGTATTACAAGATACCAGAAACCAGCGAGATGATAGCTCAGTTGCTTTTGCTCTACGAAAACGCAGGTGGTTCGGAGACTAACTATTGGATTGATTATGACTATCGCAAACTACGACTGCAAGTGGAATTGAAAAACTACAATTCCGCCGAGGTGGAGAACGATATCAATGATATCCAGCAATACGCCGCCAAGTTGTTCCCTGATGCACAAGTGTCAGCCGTAGGTAACGTGCCTCAATTCACGGTGATGCAGCAATATCTGGTGCGCGGACAGATGTGGTCTTTGCTGCTCTCCGTACTGATTGTGGGTCTATTGTTGATGATAGCTTTCGGTAATGTCAAGCTAGGCTTAATCGGTATGATTCCGAATTTGGCGCCAATCATCTTTGTGGGTGGCGTGATGGGATGGTTCGGCTATTCGCTCGATATGATGACCGCCATTGT
>CACZUS010000062.1 GCA_902784425.1 uncultured Bacteroidales bacterium | reverse complement strand
TCAATCTTTTTATGATATCTTCAATAGGGATATTGTCTTTTCTCCTACACACTATATCATTTGTGAACTTAAAACCAAGGGATATCAACTTTTCTCACATAGCCCTATCCAATCTATGATGGATGCTAATTCAGAAATAGTATTATCAACGTCATTTTCATATAAGAAAAAGGAAATGTGCATATAATTATTCCTTTCCATGTTAGTGATGTAGTTTAAACAACACGCATACTTCTCTTCTTCTTTAATCATTTCAAGACGTATGGTTTCTTCCAAAGTCTCCCAAACAATAGAATGATTTACATTATTTCTATTATAGAGAATTTGATATAAACTTTGGTAATCAGATTTACTTAATTCTATAGTCTCTACTATAGATGCAGAATCTACATGAATACGTATGTCCGTTTTAATCCATAACATGCTTCCATTTTTTGAGTCTTGATTAATCAAATACAAGGGCTCAATGCATATAGATGCTGCATTATCTATAAATTTAATTTTCATTTTTTTGTATTACAGTTATTACATCTCTATTTGAGTTGAGAACAACTCTTCCATTATTATATATAATTAACTATGAGAACACATTAATATTTTTCATTTCCTTGTCTAAATCCAATATTTTCAGTTTCTTTCCAAAATATTTATATATCCGTTCAGCAAACCACTTTTGCATTTTATATTTTCTCAATATCTTTTGACTTCGTTTACACCATATTTTTTCTCTAATATTGTAATCTTTGTCACTTACCTGCCAAAAATAATTTAAATCGTATTTTTGACCAAATATGGGATAGTGACGGAAGAATGGGAAAGAACCATGAAAACCAATTTCTTGTTGTTCATTCCATTTAACAACCAGTTTTACAAGATATAAAATACAACTATCATTTACTTTAAATGGACATATATCCACCCAACTGAACAAATCCTGAACAGAATCAATATAATTACAAAAAGTCATATAATCCATTTCCTCTGTTTCCTGTGGAATAGACGTAATCAAATCTCTAAATAGAAATGGATTAAAATTATCATCAATTTTTATGCATATGAATTTCTCCACATCAGGAATCTTGTTGACACAATCTTCTTTCAGATGGGATTTTATACTATCAAGTAAACTTCTTATATTCATTATTAATTCTGACTTTTCCATAAACTACTTCATTAAGGGAACAATAAGATTTTTTATTCTAGGAGAAAGGTTCAGTCAGCTATTAGGTGTCTGCATGCAACGGGTATGGTAGGGGCGGTATGTGATCTGAACTTACTTATAGGTCAGATCGCCCGCCCCAATACTATTTGCTTCTATTTTCCTTGTCCATACTTTTCCAGGAAGTTCTTCTTTGCTTTTTCCGTACGGAATGCTGGACTTTCTCCCCACAATTTACCATCAGCACCGGCTAATCTGATATTCTCGAATAGCGCATATTTTTCTGCCAATTCTTTAAACTCTTGGCAATATCCTTCATTGATGTTGTTAATGTAATGTTTCAACACTAACATTTCATTAAATGAAATAATGTTTGTCACGAAGGAACAGTAGTTGTGTCGATCTTCAAACTCTATCGCTTTGTCTTCGTTCTGAAGATTTTTTTCGCTGTCGATGTATTTGAAAATTCGGAATAGATAGTTTACATAATTTGCCATTGAGAATTGGATCTCTGTGGAATTAAATGGTTTTTCACTTTTTATTTTATTCGCCCAGTAGTTGGTGAAATTCCTTCCATCTCCAATGGTAACACCAGCGGTGGTGGTGGAACCTAAGATTCCATTTGCGACATAATCGTATTGTCCTAGTAGATTGAATAATGTGCTTTTAAATTGTTGGATTCCAGCTTGTTGAAGTTGGTCTGCCATTAATTTTTTCTGTTGTTGCATCTCCTCCTTCTGTTGCTTCATCTCTTCTTTTTGTTGCGCCATCTCCTCTTTTTGTTGCAGAAGGGAATTTGACGTCTTTTTAAACGCTTCGCATTGCAACTTTAGGTCTTTTCTTTGCAATAACAATGTTATGATTAACGCGCCGAAGGCCAATGCTGTAAATAACGTGCTACCATAAGCCCAACCTTGTTCTTTACCGATGGAATCAGGGATAAGAAGAGGCAATAATCGCCAAACCACCACAATACCTAATAAAATAAGTATATATGGAAGCATCTGTTTCCAACTTTCTTTACTCTCGTTTTGCATTGTCCCATTAGAACACTGATTCATTGAAGAATCCAAATTTTCTGTACATTTCATATAATTAATATTTTAAGTGAGTTCTATTAGTATAGCTTCATATATTTTTAATTGATAATTTTTTTACATTGTAAAATTACAACATTTATACCATAATTATGTCAAAAGTAATGACAAAAATTAGCACAAAAAAGGGTATGCCTTTATGGCATACCCCAAAACTGTACATTTTTCCGTCCTCAAGGATTACTTTTTAATTAACTTTTTAACTGTAATAAATTTAGAACCATAAATTTTTACTTGATAGATTCCCTTTTGTAAGTTGTGAGTGATATAATTGTCATTATTCAAGTTTTCAATTCGTTCTACCTCCTTACCCAACATGTCATAGATGGCGATCATCTCTACTTGGAAAGGTGCTTCGATAGAGAATCTTCCGTCTTCAGTAGGATTAGGATAGATGTTTACGGCTACATTATTATTGATGTCTTCCACAGCATCGCAGGTGTCACACTTCAATTCTGGAAGGATCAACTCGTTTTGTCCCGTACACTCTTGATATTTCTCTTTGTATGGTTCTGCTAATTTACTTTTGATATATTCTCCGGATTGTGATACGTCGTTCCAATTACGTGAAGCTACTGCATTAGGTTTTAGTGCGGCGGATGTCTCGTTTTTGTCGCAGAAACTCCAATTGGCCCAGCTGATATTGTTATCATCCATCCATTTCATCCATTTGTCGCATTCATCAAAGTATACACCTCCACTACCATCTGCTTTGGAAGTACCAAACTCTGTAACAAAAATTGCCAATCCTTTCGAAAGAGCTGTGTTTGCTTTGCTTCGTAGGTAATCGGTATGTGTACCGGAGTAGAAGTGAAGTGCATACATCACATTGTCATATTGCAATGGATTTTTGGCAGCTTCGTCTACATCCTGACTCCATGTAGGGGTTCCGCATACAATGATGGTGTATGGGTCTGCTTTTCGAATCAGAGGAATGATGTTATCTGCGTAGGTTTTTACATGAGACCATTTCACAGTATTTCCATTGGGCTCATTACAGATCTCATAGATAACGTGTTTGTCGTCTCTATGATTTCTAGACATATAACTCCAGAAGTAGGTAGCATCCTCAATTGTATTGTTTGGATTACCACTTCCTTGGTTTAGTACGTGCCAATCAATCAAACAATAGATACCGTATTTGCCACAAATGGAGACAAGTTTGTCAATCAGCTCGTGATATTCGTCGCGTGATTTCCACTGGTTGGTGGTGTAGCCACCCCATTCGTGTGTATAGACTGCAATACGGAACAAACTAATGTTCCAGTCCTCTACTAATGTCTTGATTGATTCCTCCGTGTATGCGTTGGGGTTCCATGCCAATCCGTGCGTACTCATACCACGTAGTTGGGTTGGGACACCACATTCATTCACGAGTTGTCCATTTTCTACTTTTAGTTTTCCATTCAGCGCCACTGGGGAACCTGCAGGATACTCGGCGTAAGCCATAATCGACGATAATAACAGCATACAACATACAACGATGCCTTTTGCTAATAAGTTTACTTTAACCATAGCACTTATACTTTAAAAATACATAACCACAATTAAAAAGTTAATATTCAACCTACCTATACTATATCATAATACATTTACAATGCATAACACACTGTTGTATTTTTGTTAATAAGTGAAGGCTGGTAATTTAAAAATATTCGCCCTCAGGAAACACTTTACAACGGCAAATGTATTTATTTTTTTTAAAACAACAAATTTTTTAAAAAAAAATCGTGAAAATGTTTTTATGGGTAACTTATGATTGCTGTCTGGAAAAGACGCATCCGCAGTAGTTTTGCCGATATAGGTTGTGCTTTTTGGATAGTTGAATGGAACGTTGATAGCCTCCTTTTTTCTTAAAGTCGGAGGGGAGATGTTTGACTTGGTAGATAGCGCTTAGTTCGGTCCCTATTTCATTTATCTTTTCTGCATTTTTCAGCGGACTGATTGATAGGGTGGTGGTAAAGTAGTCGAATCCCATTTTTTGTGCATAATGTGCCGCACGTTCCATGCGAAGTCTGTAACACACGAAACATCTGGCTCCTCCCTCTGGCTCTTTCTCCAAACCTTTCACTTTTTCGTAGAAATCTTGTGGTTGATACTCCTCTGTTATCAGTTGAATGGGATGTTTGGGGTGTAGCTCGCTGATGAGTCGAGCTTGCTCTTTCACCCGTTTCTCATATTCTTCGGCGGGTGCGATATTGGGATTGTAATAGAGGACTGTGATGTTGAAGTAGTTGGAGAGATACTCCAATGTATAGCTACTGCAAGGGGCGCAGCAACTATGCAGTAATAAGGAAGGCACCTCCCCAGTTTGGTTCAGTGCCTCTATGATTTGATCTAATTCCTTCTGATAATTTGGATGGTTCATGTTAGATTACTTCAATGCCCATCTTTTTACAAAGTTGCAGACTCAATTCCTTCAGTTTGAATTTTTGAATCTTGCCGGATCCTGTCATTGGGAATTCATCGATGAAGAAGACATATTTTGGAATCTTGTAGCGTGCGATCTTTCCTTTGCAGAATTCACGTACGTCTTCGCTTTCCATTTTGACACCTTCATGAAGGATGATGAATGCTCCCACTTCCTCTCCGTATTTTTGAGAAGGGACAGCTGCCACTTGCACATCTTTGATGCCTGGCATGTGATATAGGAACTCTTCGATCTCGCGTGGATAGACATTCTCACCACCACGAATGATCATATCTTTTATACGACCTGTGATTCGGTAGAATCCCTCTTCGTCTTTCACACCAAGGTCTCCTGAGTGTAAGTATCCATTCTTATCAATCACCTCGGCGGTAGCCTCTGGGTTCTTATAATAACCTTTCATGACGTTGAATCCCTTGCAGCACATCTCGCCTTGTACACCTACAGGGCACTCTTCGCCTGTCTCTGGGTCGATCACCTTCACATCAACGAAAGGATAATCTTTACCTACTGTGGTGCAACGTTTCTCGAAGGAGTCTTCTATGCTCGTTTGGGTCATACCAGGAGAACTCTCTGTCAATCCGTACACACTGGTGATGGTCATAAACATTTTCTCGCTTACTTGTTTCATCAGTTCAACAGGGCAAAGCGAACCTGCCATGATACCCGTACGGAGGGAACTCATATCGAACATGCTGAACATAGCATGATTCAATTCGGCGATGAACATGGTTGGAACACCGTAAAGTGCCGTGCAACGCTCTTTATGAATGGAGGCGAGCACTACCAATGGGTCGAATTTCTCCACCATGACTTGCGTACAACCGTGCGTAAGACAGTTCATCGTGGCAAGTACCACACCGAAGCAGTGGAAGAGTGGCACGCAAACACATAATTTATCGTTTTGTGTGAACTTCATACGTTCGCCCGTAAAGAATCCGTCATTAGATATATTATAATGTGTAAGCATGACACCTTTAGGGAATCCTGTGGTACCGGAGGTATACTGCATGTTCACCACATCGTGACAAGAGACGTTTTTCTTAGCCTCTATCAAATCTTTGTCTTCGATGTTTTGTCCAAGCAATAATAATTCTGCTGTGTTATACATTCCGCGGTATTTTTCTGCGCCGATGTATACCACATTTTTCATATAAGGGAATTTTTTGCTTTTGAGGTGACCACGTTCACACTCTTTCAATTCAGGAAGCATTTTGTTGGTCATCTCCACGTAGTCGCACTCCCATGTTCCGTTTGTGATGCAAAGGGTGTGCATGTCGGAGTTTTCGCAGAGGTATTCCAACTCGTTTTGCTTGTAGTTGGTGTTGACGGTAACGAGGACGGCACCGATTTTAGCGGTTGCGTAAAGGAAGGTTAGCCAGTCGGGCACGTTAGTGGCCCAGATACCCACGTTACTACCTTTTTTCACACCGATGTAGATCAAACCTTTGGCAAGGTTGTCCACACGTTCGTTGAATTTTTTCCAAGTAAAGCGAAGGTCGCGATCGGAATAAACGATGTATTCTTTGTCGGGGGTTTTCTCAGCCCAATATTCAAGCCATTCCCCTAATGTTCTTTCTGATAACTGTTGTTGCATAATGGTTGTCAATTGAGAGATTAGAATGGAGTATAAACAACGGCAAGAATTTTGGCAGCTTTGTTATTGCCTCCGTGTACGTGATGGTTGACGATGGAGTCGTAGAAAATGCTGTCGCCTTGGTTGAGTGTATATGTTGTTTTTCCGTAAGCGATTTCAACGACACCTTCCATAACATAGATAAACTCTTCGCCTTCATGAGCAGAGAGGGTGAATTCTTTTTCTTCAGATGGTTGTATGTCGATGATGAATGGTTCCATGTGACGACCTGCTTTTTGTTTAGCAAGAGAATGGTATTCCATGTTTTTGCGAGCGGAGGTGCTGCTATTGGAGAAGCTAATGCTTTCCGTGCGGTCGGAAGCGCGACAAACAACAGGTCCCAATTCGTCGTTATCATCCAAGAAAGTACCCAATCGAACGCCGAGGGCACGAGCCACTTTGATTAGATGACCTAAAGATGGAAGATTTTGGTCGTTTTCGATGGACTCAATTTGACTGGTCGAGAGACCGCTGCGTTCAGAAATTTCCTCAATGGAAATGTTTTTTGATTCACGGATAGCTTTTATCTTAGAACCGATAACCGAATTGCTTGACATATACCTTTTAATAATTAATAATTTGTGAAAAAAATTTCGGTGCAAAGATATAGAAAAATAAGAAAAATTTTTATTTTTGGAAGACAAAACGTATAATGAAACGTAAAACAAAATTTAGTCATGAAATTTTTATCAGAATTTAAAGATTTCGCCATGCGCGGAAATGTCGTTGACATGGCAGTCGGTGTTGTTATTGGTGGTGCATTCGGAAAGATTGTAACGTCATTAGTATCGGATATTTTTATGCCACTTATCTCATTGGCAGTAGGTGGTGTAGATTTTACCAATTGGTTCGTACAGTTAGGTGGACGTGATGTAAAGGTTTACGACACTTTGGCTCAAGCACAAGAAGCCGGTGTAGCTGTTCTCAGCTTTGGAAACTTTATACAGGTAGTATTTGATTTTATCATTGTTGCACTTTGCATCTTCTTATTCATTAAGGCATTGAACGCATTAAAGAAGAAGAAAGAGGAAGAGCCAGCACCTGCTCCAGCACCATCAAAAGAGGAAGTACTTTTGACAGAGATTCGTGATCTTTTGAAAAACAAATAATCATTAAATATATATAAGGATAGACCGCATCGATTCTGATACGGTCTTTCTTTTTTCAGTCTGTTTATAAATTAAATATGGAGAAACTAACGGTAATTAAGGTAGGAGGTAAAATCGTAGAAGAGGAAGCCTCATTGAACGATTTGTTGCAAAGATTTTCTAAGATTGAGGGACGCAAGGCGTTGGTTCATGGAGGAGGACGATCTGCAACGGCATTGGCGACTCGTTTGGGAATTGAAAGCAAGATGGTGGAAGGCCGTCGTGTGACTGATGAGGAGACATTGAAGGTGGTGACTATGGTGTACGCCGGATTGGTGAACAAAAACATTGTTGCACGCCTTCAAGCACTCAACGTGAATGCGTTGGGATTGACGGGTGCAGATTTAAACTATATGCGCTCGGATAAACGTCCAGTAAAAACAGTCGATTATGGATTCGTAGGTGATGTGAAAGAGGTTAATGCTGATTTGTTAGCCGATTTAATTCAACGAGGAGTTGTGCCTGTGTTAGCTCCACTTACGCATGATAAGAAGGGGAATCTGCTCAATACGAATGCAGATACCATTGCCAGTGAGGCTGCAAAGGCGTTGGCAAAGTCTTTTGAGGTTACTTTGGTCTATTGTTTTGAGAAAAAAGGTGTTTTAATGGATGCTGAGAATGAGGATAGTGTTATCAAGGAAATCAATCATTCGCAGTTTGAGGAGTATGTAGCAAAAGGAATTATCAAGGAAGGAATGATTCCGAAATTGGAAAATTCTTTTGCAGCGATTGAATCTGGGGTCAAACAGGTGGTTATAACAAAGGCTGATCTGCTGGGAGAATCTACAGGAACGGTGATAAAAAAATGAGATAACTGAGGTCTAAAAAAACGCAATTAATGCGAATGGGGTGATTTTTTGAATTTTTAATACTCCATTCGCATTTTTCATATCTATCTATAAATCAAATAACAAAATGTGATTTTTTTTTGAAAAAAAATGCTTTTCTATTTCTCTGAAAAATGATTATTTTTTAACTTTGCGGAAAGAAAATAAAATACATTTATATAAATGGCTGAATATAAGAGAATTAAGACCGCATTGGTCTCTGTTTATCACAAGGATAATTTGGATACGATCATCCGTAAGCTACATGCAGAGGGTGTACAGTTCATTTCAACAGGCGGAACGCAAGCGTTTATAGAGTCGCTTGGCATCCCATGTCAGGCAGTGGAAAGCCTAACAACTTATCCGTCCATTTTGGGAGGACGAGTTAAGACGTTGCATCCTAAAATTTTCGGTGGTATTTTGGGTCGTCGAGATGTTCCGCAGGACATTGCACAGATGGATCAATATCAGATTCCTGAGATTGATTTGGTAATTGTAGATTTATATCCATTCGAGGATACAGTTGCTTCAGGTGCTGAAGAGCAAGCAATCATCGAAAAAATCGATATAGGTGGTATCTCGTTGATACGTGCTGCTGCCAAAAACTTCAAGGATGTGGTGATTGTCGCATCCAAAGCTCAATACGAACCATTCTTGAATCAATTGAATGAGTCGGGAGCACAAACAACCTTAGAGACTCGTAAGTGGTTTGCAAAAGAGGCGTTTGCAGTCTCTTCTCACTACGATTCTGCTATTTTCAATTATTTTGATGGAGATTCAGCTTCTGCATTACGTTATACTGCTAACAATGCTAAGATGCTTCGTTATGGTGAGAATCCTCATCAGAAGGGAATCTTCTATGGCAATTTTGACGATATGTTTGAAAAATTGCAAGGCAAGGAGATTTCGTACAACAATTTGTTGGATATCGATGCTGCAGTGAATTTGATATCCGACTTTGATGATGTCACATTTGCCATTTTGAAACATAACAACGCATGTGGTGTTGCATCTCGTCCTTCAGTGTTGGACGCATGGAGGGATGCATTGGCAGGTGATCCAGTTTCTGCATTCGGAGGAGTGTTGATTACGAATGCAGTCATCGACAAAGCTACCGCAGAGGAGATCAACAAGATTTTCTTTGAAGTGATCATAGCACCAGATTATGATACGGATGCTTTGGAGGTGCTTACACAGAAAAAGAACAGAATCATTTTGGTTCAGAAAAATACTAAGTTGCCAGCAAAACAAATTCGTTCGGTGTTGAACGGTGTGTTGGTACAAGATAAGGATATGAAGACAGAAACGGCGGATGATATGAAGACAGTTACGACGAAGGCTCCATCTCCAGCTGAAATTTCTGATATGATATTTGCGAATAAGATTGTGAAACATTCTAAGTCTAATTCTATTGTTTTAGCGAAGAATGGTCAATTGTGTGCCAGTGGTGTAGGACAAACATCACGTGTGGATGCATTGAAACAAGCAATTGAAAAGGCGCACTCTTTCGAATTTGACTTAAATGGTGCAGTGATGGCATCTGATGCATTCTTCCCATTCCCTGATTGTGTGGAGATTGCTAAGAATGCGGGTGTGACTGCTGTAGTACAGCCTGGAGGGTCAATTAAGGATCAAGAATCCGTTGATTATTGCAACCAAAATGGTGTGGCAATGGTAATGACTGGATTCAGACATTTTAAACATTAATTAGAAATTAGATAGACAAATGGGTTTGTTTTCTTTTACGCAGGAAATAGCAATGGACCTTGGAACGGCCAACACTATCATCATTCAAGATGATAAGATAGTGGTAGATGAGCCTTCTGTGGTTGCATTGGACCGCAAAACTGATCAGCTGATAGCTATTGGTGAAGATGCACAAAAAATGCATGGGAAGGCACACGAAGGAATCCGTACGGTTCGTCCGTTGCGTGATGGTGTGATTGCAGATTTCGGTGCAGCGGAGCAAATGATGAGAGGAATGATTAAGAAAGCCACATCTCATAGAAGCTGGTTCTCATCTCCCTCATTGAAAATGGTTGTATGTATTCCATCAGGAAGTACTGAAGTTGAAATTCGTGCTGTTCGTGACTCATCCGTAAATGCGGGAGGTCGTGAAGTGTACATGATATATGAGCCAATGGCTGCTGCTATTGGTATTGGTATTGATGTAGAGGCTCCGGAAGGAAATATGATTGTCGATATAGGTGGTGGTACTACCGAGATCGCTGTGATCTCTTTGGGTGGTATCGTCTCTAATAAGTCCATCCGTATTGCAGGTGATGATTTGACTGAGGATGTTGTTGAGTATATGCGTCGTCAACACAACATTAGAGTGGGTGAACGTACGGCAGAATTGATTAAGATAAAGGTAGGCTCTGCTTTGACAAGCCTCGAAGATCCTCCAGAAGATTACATCGTTCGTGGTCCTAACCAAATGACTGCATTGCCTATGGAGGTGCCAGTCTCCTACCAAGAGATTGCTCATTGTATCGAGAAGTCTATTTCTAAAATAGAAGCTGCTATCTTGGGCGCTTTGGAACAAACTCCGCCAGAATTGTATGCGGATATTGTGACAAAGGGTATCTGGTTGGCAGGTGGTGGTGCTTTGTTGAGAGGTCTTGACAAACGTTTGACTAGCAAGATTGGTATTCCTTTCAACGTGGCTGAGGATCCTTTGCATGCTGTGGCAAGAGGTACAGGTGTTGCATTGAAGAATGTGGATAAATTCTCGTTCTTGAGAAGATAAAAATCATATATCCTAATAACATAAGCCACAGAGTACCTACTTTTTGTCAGATGCTTTGTGGTTTTGTTTTTCATTTTTGTTTCTGAATAATAGATGAGGTCTCTCATACGTTTTTTACTGAAATTCAAGACTCTTTTCTTTTTCCTTCTTTTGGAGGTCTTGTCTTTGGCTATGATTGTTAATTATAACCAGTTTCA
Source organism: uncultured Bacteroidales bacterium (assembly GCA_902784425.1). Classification (GTDB taxonomy): domain Bacteria; phylum Bacteroidota; class Bacteroidia; order Bacteroidales; family Paludibacteraceae; genus UBA1181. The sequence goes on along the minus strand of CACZUS010000062.1, from coordinate 5,007 downwards.
GCGTGTCCATTTCTTAAGTTCAAGCAATATTGTAGTGGGTACTCTTTATAATTTTTCAAATTCTGTATCCAACTACCTTTCCTTGTCTTCTGTCAACCAGTCACTGGTGGAGGAGAATGCTGAATTAAAGTACCAAAATGAGAAGTTGAATATTCAGTTGGATCGGTTGCGCTATGATACCACCTATGTCAGAAGAAATGAATTTGCAGAGGATAAACACTTCATCTTTCGTACCGCCCGCGTTGTTCATTCATTTACTAACTTGAGGAATAATTTTCTCACCATTGATAAAGGCGAATCTGATGGTATACAGAAAGGTATGGGTGTGATAAACGAAAAGGGTGTGGTTGGAATTGTATACGACGTCTCTGGCCATTTTTCGGTTGTAATGCCGATTCTTCATTCAGAGGCTAAAATCAATGCTAAGATTTCTGGAAAGAGTAATGTGGGAACAATCTTGTGGACAGGTCATGATGTTCGTTATGCGAAGTTGAAGGAGGTTCCTCAATATATCCCAGTTGAACTTGGCGATACGGTTAAATCGAGTGCTAACTCTGCGGTATTCCCTGAAGGTCTTATGATTGGAACGATTACGGAGATAGAACGATTGAACAACGATTTTTATTCTATCGATGTGAAACTATCGGTCGATTTCAGTAGCATAAAGTATGTGGACGTAATCGAATTTCGTCATAAGAATGAGTTGGATGAATTAGAAAGAAAGGAGGTTTCGAAATGAATGCTTGGTTGAAATATGGTTTGATGTTCATCGGATTACTCTTACTGCAGGTGTTGATCCTCAATAATATTATGTTCTTAGGATTCATTAATCCTTATTTGTACATCTATTTCATCCTAATTCTTCCTTCGTCCGTCAATAAGGACTTAACCCTTCTATTGGGTTTCGCTTTGGGTCTTATGGTGGATATCTTTTGCGATTCCATCGGTTGTCACGCTTTCGCCACTACTCTGTTGGCTTATCTGAAACCTCATTTCCAAAAGATATTTGGTCCGCGTGAAGATTATGAGGCTATCATCCCTTCTTTCCGTTCATTTGGTTCAAAAGAGTTCCTTCAATATACCACCATCTTGGTTGTTATCCATCAGTTGGCTTATTTCTTTGTGGAGGCCTTTACTTTCACTGGCTTTTTCCAAACATTATTGAAGGCGGTTTGTTGCTCTATCTTAACTATCTTATTTATATACATTATTGAAAAACTGAGTTATAAACGTTAGTTGATGAAATGTTAAACGACGAGTTTGGTAATAGAAGATTTATAATCGGGGGACTAATGATTTTAGTTGTCCTAATCTATATTATCCGTTTGTTTGACTTGCAAATATTAGATAACACCTACCAAGATAAAGCAGACAGTAATGCGTTCCTGAAGAAGATTGAATTCCCAGCAAGGGGACTGATCAAAGATAGAAATGGCGAAATCCTCGTATTTAATAAACCGGCTTATGATGTGATGATGGTTGTACGAGAAATGAAGGATTTCGACACCCTCACATTCTGTAAGTTGTTGAACATTACGCCGATGAATTTCACTGAAAGAACAAAGGAGATGCATCGTCGTAAGGGTTATTCTCCGTACACTCCACAACCGTTCATGACTCAGTTGTCGGCAGAGGATTATGGAATTTTACAGGAGCAACTCTTCCGTTTCCCTGGTATTTCATTACAAAAGAGAACATTACGCGATTATAATTACCATAATGCCGCCTTATTGTTAGGCTCCATTGGAGAGGTGAACAAAAAGATGATTGATGCAGATCCTGATTTCTATATACAGGGAGATTATGCAGGGCAGAATGGAATTGAGCAGACATATGAAAAATACCTTCGTGGAGAGAAGGGTATGGAGATATTCTTGCGTGACGCTCATGGTCGCGTACAGGGAAGATATGAGAATGGTGATTATGATGTGGCGTCAAGGCCGGGCAAAGATTTGACCCTTTCCATTGATATTAATTTGCAGGCGTACGGTGAGAAATTGATGCAGAACAAGGTGGGAAGTATTGCGGCAATTGATCCTTCTACGGGTGAGATTTTGGCGTTGGTCTCAAGTCCGACATACGATCCGTCGTTGTTGGTGGGTCGAAAACGTTCCATGAATTATGCGAAACTGTTGAATGACCCTCTGTTGCCATTGTATGATCGTCCGATGATGGCATGTTATCCTCCTGGATCTACATTCAAAACGGCTAATGCCTTGATTTTGCAGCAAGAGAAGATTATTCGTGAATATACTGCATTCCCATGCCATAGTGGTTATCATGTTGGTAGTTTCACCGTGGGATGTCACGCCCACTTTTCTCCCTTGAATTTGATTCAATCGGTACAGCATTCATGCAACGCCTATTATTGCGCTGGATTCCGTGCTATGATGGATCATCCAAAATACAAGGGTATCTCTAATTCGTTTGAGGTTTGGAAAAAGCATGTCGTGTCGTTGGGATTTGGATATAAATTGGGTGCAGATGTGCCGAATGAGAAACGTGGATTCATACCGAATTCAAAATATTACGATCAAATTTATGGTGAAAACAGATGGAAGTCGTTGATGATCGTATCCAATTCCATTGGTCAGGGTGAGATTTTGGCGACACCTTTGCAGATAGCCAATTTGGCGGCAATAATTGCCAATCGTGGTTACTATTATGTGCCTCATTTGGTAAAAGATATAGAGGGACAGCAGTTGGATTCTCTTTATAGAACGAAGAAGGTTTCCACCATCGATAGCATCTATTTCATACCTGTCATAGAGGGCATGGAGTTGGTGATGAGTTCGGGTACGGGATATGCCTCCCGTATAGATAGTATTGCTGTTTGTGGTAAGACGGGAACAGCTCAGAACCCTCACGGAGAAGACCACTCTTTGTTCATGGCCTTTGCTCCTAAAAATGATCCTAAGATAGCCATCTGTGTTGTGGTAGAGAATAGTGGATTTGGTGCGACATGGGCAGCACCGATCGCTACATTGATGATGGAGAAATATTTGAAGGGATACATTCCAAGACGACGTCTGTGGATGGAGGATCGTATCTTGAATGCAAATTTATTACCGAAGAAACATGTCAGTGAGACAAAATAACATAGTCAAAAATATAGATTGGTTCACAGTTGCCATTTATTTTCTATTGGTAATTGCAGGTTGGTTTTGTATCTATGGTGCTGTATATCATTTTGAGGATGCCTCTTTTTGGGATTTCTCATTCCGATATGGAAAGCAATTGATGTGGATAGGTTGTTCTGCTGTGATTGCATTTATGTTGTTAATGTTGGATAGTCGTGTCTATACTGTGTTTGCCTATCCGATTTATGTGGCGCTGTTATTATTGTTATTGGTCACTATTTTTGTGGCCCCTGAGATAAAGGGTTCTCGTTCGTGGTTGGTTTTAGGTCCCATTAGTCTGCAGCCAGCGGAATTCGCTAAAACGGCCACCTGTCTTGCTGTGGCAAAAATGATGAGTACGTATGGATTTAAAGTCACCCGATTAGGTGATTTCTTGAAAGTCTTTCTTATCATCATAGTACCTTTCGCCATGATTATACTTCAGAATGAGACGGGGTCCGCTTTGGTCTATGGATCATTGTTGTTAGTATTGTATCGAAAGGGATTACCTGGAATTTATCTGATGTTGCTTTTCTTCCTTGTCGTGATATTTATTGTTTCAATTCGATTTGGAGAAGTACCTATTTTAGCGGCATATCCAGATGAGTCTTATGGTTTGTTTTTAGTCATGCTCATTACATTGGTTGTTCAGTGTGGCTTCTTGTTGATTTTCCAGAAAGACAGGAAAATTCCTTTACACATGGCATTGTTTGATGCGGGTGTTTTGGCTATTTCCTATTTGATTTATAAGCTATTTCATGTAGATTTTAAATTCACGTACGTTGGATACGGGGTCATATTGGCAAATTTTATCTATTTGATTGTCGTTTCTTTCCAAAAGTTTATGTATAAATATTTTTGGATTGGATTGTTTGCCATCATTTCTGTTGGTATTTCAAGTATGTCGGACATGGCATTTGACAAACTGAAACCTCATCAGCAAACGCGTATACGTGTAACGCTTGGAATGGAGAATGATCCGCAGAAGGCGGGTTATAATGTGAATCAGTCGAAGATAGCGATTGGATCGGGTGGTGTCACTGGAAAAGGATTTTTAAATGGAACTCAGACGAAACTGAAATATGTGCCAGAGCAAGATACCGATTTTATTTTCTGTACTGTCGGAGAGGAACATGGGTTTGTTGGTAGTTTTGTTGTGATGATTTTGTTCCTGGTGTTGATGCTTAGATTGGTGTTTTTGGCGGAGCGACAACGATCACTTTTCAGTCAGATATATGGTTACTGTGTCGCTGCAATCATATTTTTCCATGTGTCGGTCAACATTGGTATGGTGATAGGTTTGACGCCTGTTATAGGTATCCCGTTGCCGTTCTTTAGTTATGGAGGATCCTCTTTGTGGGGATTCACTATCTTGTTGTTTATTTTCCTTCGTTTGGATGCTAGTCGAACAGAGTCATTTGGTAGTTTATAAGAAATAGACGACACCCCGTAATATGCCTCTTTCAATCAAAGAATAATAAGGAATACGTACAAATATAAAGCCAAACCGAGAAACCTCGATTTGGCTTTTCTCCTAGATTGCTTAGTTCAGTTATTTGGAGTTTAATTCGTTTTCAATAATATCTGTCATTACATCTTTAATGTCAAGTCCGGCAGCACGCACCTGTTGTGGAATGAAGCTTGTAGCCGTCATTCCAGGTGTTGTGTTCACTTCCAACAAATTGATTTGGTCACCTGCAGTGATGATGTAATCCACACGGATGATACCTTTTGCGCCGAGGATATCATAAATCTTAGAGGTCAATGCTTGCACCTCTTTTGTTACTTTATCGGATAGGCGGGCAGGGGTAATCTCTTCCACTGAACCGTTGTATTTAGCATCTGTGTCGAAGAATTCGTTTTTGCTTACCACTTCTGTGATAGGGAA
>CACZUS010000061.1 GCA_902784425.1 uncultured Bacteroidales bacterium | reverse complement strand
CCAGGTAAGATAAGTACCACCAATACCTTCCGACTCTGCGCCTTAGGAAAAATATATCCACAAGACATCAAAGACTTCTTTGTGGTATTTAAAGAAGCCCTTGAGACAATCGGAATTCCTGTTCCTCGATAAGGAAATAACAGCACATCCCTAAGTACTTGGGAATAGTTTCTGCCCTATATATAATTATGGATAGGGGCTATAACATGTAGCGACAATCTACAACAGGCTTTTGAGTAAGTTGTTTGATGTTCGCAAACTCTTGCCATGCAGTGGTGATAACCAATACTTCTGCTTTTCGAATCAATTCGCCATAACTCTGCTCATAGCTAATAGCTAAATCTGAATAATAGCGATCGAACTCGGCATTGGCTACAGGGTCATATCCAATAATGTTGGTATAGCCTAATAGTCGCAGTTGTTTAATGATTTTTGCTGACGGAGTATCACGTACGTCATCGCTGCCTGGTTTAAATGACAGACCTAGAATGCCGATGATACGCTGTTTGTCTGTTCCAACAATTTTAGCTACTTTTTTGGCAATCTGAGCAGGCATTTGATTATTTATACTTATGACATTTTTGAGTATTTGCGCATCAAACCCTGCGGTATTAGCTACAGCATACAGAGCATTGGTATCCTTGGGCAGGCAGTAACCTCCATATCCACAGCCAGGATAAACATAACTTGCCATCGTAGCACCACCCCACCTCTTGTCTTCATGAAGGATGCGGAAAGCCGCAGCAACGTCTATACCACCAATCGTATCTGCTACAAGGCTCATCTCGTTACTATAGCTGATAAGAGTAGCAAGGAGTGTATTTGACAAATACTTGATAAACTCACCAGTATTCAATGATACACAATGTATAGGTTCTTGGATGGTGGCATATACCTTACGAAGCATTTCTGCAGAGCGTTCATCACTAACACCAAGGACTATACGGTCTGCTTTAATGAAGTCATCCCAGCAATGACCCTCACGCAAGAATTCTGGGTTGTTGGCCACCCCTAAGTCTTGTCCTACATTGAGGCCCTTTTCTTCTAAATATGGAATGATTTTTTGTGAAGTAGTCGATGGGGGAATGGTAGACTTAACAACCAAAACTTGATATTTATTATTGGGTCGCACGTTAAGTGTTTGATCAAGGGCGCTGAAGAGATAGGTGAGATCGGCTTGTCCGTCCTTTCCATACGGTGTTCCAACACAATAATAGATGCAATCACTCTGACTGACAGCCTTTTCCAGTTCATTTATACCAATTGGATGGAATCGATTACCAAGATGACGAAGTAAGGCCTCGTCAAGACCTGGTTCAAGAAAAGGCAATCGTCCACCTTTAATGGTTTCTAATCGCTCGCTATTTATTTCTACACCATAGACTGTATGTCCATACTCTGCGAAGCCCAACGATGTGGTCAGACCTACAAACCCCAATCCAAATACTGTGATTGTCATATTGCTGATGATTTGCTTCTTCCTATTTCTCTACCATTTGTATTCTTCTTCGTTACTCTCCTTGAGGTACATCAAGAAACGTGATACACCCTCATCAACTAAGATGGTGGGGTTATAGCCCAACAACTTACGAGCCTTGTCAATGCAAGGGCATCTACGTTGAGGATTATTTGTGAGATACTCTTTGTCTTCTGATATAGCATAGCGTACCTCACCTTTGTATCCGAATAATTCCCGTCCTGCCTCAACATATATCTCTGCCAGTTGTGCGATGGTAATCTCTGGCTTTTCGATACCGATGTTGAAGAAGTCATATTGGCCATGCAACAGGATCTTGAAATATCCGCAAACACTATCTGCGATATAACAGAATGTACGTGTCGGAGTTCCATTGCTGAGTATCTCGATATCTCTGTTCTCCATAATGGCTAAAGCGAAATCAGCAGGGACTCGTTTGTCTCCGATACGCATACCTGGACCATAATTGTTGAAAGGACGTGCTACGCCGATTGGCATATTGTATTTTTGAGCAAAGAGCATGCACATCGTCTCTCCAAAACGTTTTGACTCATCATAGCAGGCTCTTGGACCTGTAGCGCAAACATTTCCATTATAGTCCTCAGATGTTGGTACATGTGCAGGGTCGGGGTCGCCATACAACTCGCTTGAAGAGAAGAACAAGAATCCTTTGATGTTACGTGTGGAATAGTAATCAAGCAGTGAACGAAGTCCCCAGATGTTTGCATCTAAGGTCTCAATAGGATATTTGCGGTAGAACATTGGTGAAGCAATTGAAGCCATGTGAATGATGAAGTCTGCTTCTGATGCTCCTTCTATATCTGCAATGTTGTCCTTGATAATGTCGAACTTACGTAGGGCTACTTTTGGATTCTTCTCTAACTCCTTAATCCATCCTGGTTGGCCTAACATGAAGTTATCGAGTCCAATAATCTTTTTGATGCCCAACTCTTCGCATTCGGCAGCAAAGAACTGCATCATATAATAACCTAAAAAACCAGCACAACCTGTGATAAGCACAGTAGAGCCGTTGAATTTAGCACGTTCTGCAGTCGTGAGACCATTGAGCGTGTGTTTGATGTCATTTTGTAATATATTCATTTTTTGTTTTAATTTTTATAATCATTTTAGTTCTTAAATAGAAAGTCTCCAAGGTGCCCGATTCTCGTCCCACAGTTTGTTCAGCAAATCGCGGTCGCGGACAGTATCCATACATTGCCAGAAACCTTCATGACGGTATGTTACCAACTGCCCTTCTGCTGCCAAGCGCTCCAAAGGTTCTGCCTCGAAAGTGGTTAGATCATTTTCAATATAGTTAAACACTTTAGGACTGAGTACGAAGAAACCGCCGTTAATCCATCCTTGATTGACCTGGGGTTTCTCTTTGAAGGAACGAACATAGTCTTCTGAATCGATTTGTAGTTCACCAAAACGGGCTGTTGGGTGTACGGCAGTCACCATAGCCAGACAATTTGATTGATGATAACGATTTACGAGTTCACTTATATTTACATCACTGACTGCATCACCGTAAGTCAACATAAAGTCTTCCTGACCTATGTAATCTTTTAATCTGAGTACGCGTCCACCTGTCATTGAGGCAGCACCTGTGTCAACAAGTGTCACTCGCCAGTCACGAGCATGTTCATTAATATAATGAATGGATCCGCTGCTTAAGTCGATTGTGAAATCATTATTCCGAGCATAATACTGCAGGAAATAGTCCTTGATAACTTCTCCCTTATAGCCTAAAGCTACAATAAAATCCTTGTAACCATAGTGGGCGTAGTGGTTCATGATGTGCCATAGGATTGGCTTGCCGCCAATCTCTACCATAGGCTTGGGAATCTGTTTTGTGTATTCTGATAGGCGAGTGCCGAAACCTCCAGCTAAGATGATTGTTTTCATAGGCTGTTAATTAGTTTACAAATCAGTTGAATGTCATCCTCGCTTAATTCTGGATGCATAGGTATGGAAATGATGCGCGAGTAAACCTCATCGGTAACAGGCAGTTCTACATCCTCATGGAAGAGGGTGAGATGATGATTTGGGGCATATTGTATGCCATATTGGATGTCGTTGTCTTTCAACAACTGCTCTAATTGTGGACGTTTTCCTTCCAGAATTTGCAAAGCAAAGATATGGGGCACTATTTCGTGCTCGTAATCCATAGGTGTCAATTTGACATAAGGAGTATCTTTGAGCAACTCACAATAGCGTTGAGCAATATAACGACGGCGTGGAGCAAACTCCTTTTCAAATCTAGAGAGCTGAACTTGGCCGATAGCTGCAAAAATGTTACTCATATGATAACGATAGCCTTGGTCCACAACATCAAAATTCCAACTGCGCTTTCCTGCATAACGTTTCTCAGAGTCTTTTTGAACGCCAAGCAAGCGGGCATCACTGACTTTTTGGATGATATCTTCATCTGCTGTGAAAATAGCTCCTCCTTCACCTGTTGTGATGTTCTTAATTCCGTCGAATGAGAAACAGACCACATCTCCAAAGGAGCCGATTTTCTGCCCTTGGCAAGTACAACCAAAACTATGGGCAGCATCTTCTACTAATCGTAAACCATGTTCTTTCGCAAAAGCTTGGTAGTCTTTGGCCATACAGCAATTGCTGGCATAGTATACTGGCATCATGGCTGTGGTGCGAGGGGTGATACGGCGCTCTGCATCTTTAAGGTCGAGCGTCAAGGTGTCTGGGCGAATGTCACAACTGACAGGTGTACATCCGGCAGCCCTGATGGCTTGATAGGTTGCTACAAATGTGAACGACGGTACCAGTACTTCATCACCAGGTTTGGTTACTGCTTGAATAGATAGATGTAATGCTGCTGTTCCGCTGTTGACACAGATGGCACGACGGTTTCCACCGATATACTGCTCTAGCTGATGCTCAAACTCACCCACAATGGCTCCCATTCCTAAGTAGCCAATGTCTTCAATCACATGCGCGACTGCATCTGATTCTGCCTTTCCAACCACAGATTTAGATAATCTAATCATATAAATACCTTTTTATGCCACAAAGTTATAAAAAATAATTGAAAGAACAAAATTTTGTTGTATCTTTGCAGTAAAAATAAGAGAAAACAATGGCCAATTACAAAATAGAAGATATCCACCAGCGTATTTTGAACATTCTGGTAGTTGTGGATAAGGTTTGTCGTGAGCATGGCATACGCTATTGGCTCTCAGATGGTACTATGTTAGGAGCTGTGCGTCATGGAGGCTTTATTCCTTGGGATGATGATGCTGATATAGCAATGCCTCGCCCTGATTTTCAGCGTTTTATTGAGCATGGTTCTGAATGGTTGCCTAAACCATTCGAACTACAGACTTTTGAATTAGACGAAAACAGCAGTTGTGCTCTGCTGAAGGTGATTGATGGTAGTACAACACTCATTGAGCGATGGTCGCTCAATCAAATAGGTGGTGTATATATTGATGTTTGTCCTATCGACGGGATTCCTGCTCAGCGATGGCGTCGTAAGCTACGTATCGGGTTGGTTCATATGGTAAAGACATGGGTGTATTTGCGTAACAGAGATCCATATAAACGTGGTCATGGTTATACTTCATGGTTGCCTCGATTGCTACAAGCTACAGTTAAAAATATCACTTTACAGCGTTTACAAAAACGCATACAGACAGCCTACGATTACGAAACGGCCCCATTGATTGCTGACTATGATAGTGGTGATCGTAGCACTATGCCACGCGAGGTAATGGGAACACCAACCCCGATCATGTTCGAGGGACATGAATTGTTGGGTGTGGAGCATCCTGACACATATTTGAAATGTTTGTTTGGCGATTATATGAAGCTACCGCCTGAAAACCATCGTCGTATTCATGGGTTTGATTATGTCGATTTTGACCATTCGTATCATGACTATCAGGATACCAGAGTTTTCAAATAGGCAACTTCTTCTTACTACATGCTCATTTCTGTCATTACGGTCACATACAATGCGTTACCTTCTTTAAAGAGGACGCTTCAGAGTGTCTGGGAACAAACTTACCCAGATGTGGAGTGTATTGTGGTGGATGGTGCTTCTACTGACGGAACTCCTGAGTATCTTGCAACTCTAAAGCCATCAATTCCTTTATTTTATACTTCTGCTCCCGATCGAGGCATCTATGATGCAATGAATAAAGCAGTAGCGATGGTTCATGGAGACTATTGCATCTTTCTCAATGCTGCAGATACATTTGCTAACCCTCATGTGCTTGCTGATGTGATTACACAGGGATTAACTGCTGATGTCGTTTATGGAGATATACTTAAAAAGGGGAACTTAATTGTAGCGAAAGAGCCACACAACAGCCATAAAATGTATTATTGCCATCAAGCTGTGTTTACCCGTACTCAATGTCTTCGCGAATATCCATTTGACCTGAATCATCCGATGTCTGCAGATTTCAAGCAGTCCAAGCAATTGTTCCAAGCAGGGAAGACGTTCCGCCATATTCCTGTTACGATTACTGATTATGATGTAAAAGGAGTCTCCAATGTTCATCGCTCCAAGGGTCTCATGGATAATATTCGTGTTATTAGGGAGGTTGATAAGGTTGGCGACCAGTTGCGTTTGCTCCCACGTTTATATTTCACTTATTTCATGTGTAAAGTCAGGGGTAAATAAGAATTATCGCTTGAAATCCCGACTTTTAAAACATGATTTCTCCCGCTAATCCTTAGCCTTTTTTTGCCGCTATTAAGGAAGTTTTTTTATTTCCTCTAGGGGTTTTTTCTGTTGCAGGTCGTGCAACATAGGTTGCACGACCTGCAACGTACGTTGCACGACCTGCAACAGAAATTCCCCTTAAGGGAAAAAACTTTTTCCCCTAGGGGCTGCAAAAATTTCCATTAATGGGAATCCAAAAGTGATTGTTCGGAAGGTCTCAAAGTTCAAGGTCTAGATGCCTTATATTTTCCATCTTAATTGCAGTTGTATATCTTCTTTATGAGATGCGTTTATCATGTCCAATCCTGTACCAATTGTGTTTCGGTCGAAGTATTTTGTAACTGATAGCTTGCAAATAGCAAAGAGATTTCGCGAAAGACTTCTCGAAAACATGGCAACAGCATTGATTCCTTGGCCATATAAGGAGTTCATTCCGAATGTGTAAAGAAGTGAAGGAGATGTTGTGTAGACCTTTGCAGCATATGAATCTGTATGGAAATAGGCTAGCATCACGTCTATTCGCTGTCTTCCTTTTTGGCGAGCCAATGTTCGTTCGTGTCGTATATGTTGACTGAATAAATAGCCCATTTCATCGTTGCTATCTGCATTCCAACGATATACAAATCCGCCTGTAGTGCGAAAAGTTAGATAGTTGTTGAGCTTATAATTCCATTGAAGCCGCAAGTCTTGACGGGTATTAAAATACAGTTCTGTCTTGTCTTGCTCAATTTTACAGTCTTGTTCCTTGGATTTCACTCGATAGCGTAATTGCCATGAAGATTTTTGGTTAGGAGAATAAGTCATTTTCAATAGCCCATCTATCCCCTTTGAGCCTGCTGCAGCATGATAGCGTTTTTTGGGGAATATGAAACCGTCAACATAAGCCTCAAGATGAAAATGTGCCCAGGGTTCTGTTGCAATCCCAACTAAAAGACCCAACTCATTCTGCGGACGAGAATTCTCTCCGAAGGATTTGCCATATAGAGTAGCATATTTGGGATTATAATACCTGACGATAGCAGATAAAGATGTCTGGTTATCTACAAGGAAACGTAGGTTATTGACAAACGCAAAACCATTATTGGGATGGTCTATATTCATTGCTTTGTCTTCCGCATTTGAAAAACTTACAGCATATTCTCCTTGTAGATTCCATCGATTAGTCATGTATCGATAGAATAATCCGATTGAACCAAAATTATCGCCTTGTAAGTTATATTTGCGGTATTCTGTAGCGGGCGTATTGTACTTAGGTTTAAGCGGTATAGAGAAGTGCGAGGCTATTCCTGTCAATTCAACCTGAAGTCCACGATGGAAAAAACTAAGATTCCATCCTCCTGATAACTCTTGAACAATACCTTTCTTGCTTTTTTCAAGCAAAGTCCGATGTAAACCATCAGTCTTCAGTGAGGTGATAGATGAAATAGCAGAATTTTGATCTTTGGTGGCATCAATATCGTGATATGATACAAATGCTGAAAGATGAGCAGATCTGCTAAGAGAATAATCGATAGCGATGCCTCGAAAGTAATTGGATTCAGATGAAGATGCATGTGGACGTATACCATGTCTAGATATCGAAGCATTCGATAATACTCCCATGGTATTCTTTCCAAGATTAAAACTGTTATTTACAATCAGACCTAATCCATAGTTTAGTTTGTAATCTCCTATAATTAATGTACGAATTTTCCCTAAACCATTCATCATTACAAAGCCAGACAAGTAGTCGAAATAATCTTCTCCAGCATCTTTTTCTATAGAAAAACCTGCGATTAATTGTTGTGAAATACCGTTTGACCGCTTTTGCTGTCTAGAACGAAGTTGGTAACGAAGCGAATGGTAATTGTTATTACCTCGATAAATTTTATTTGGAGAAGCGTCAATTATGTTTTGGGGTTTGTCCAAGAAACCATCTTTGGTGTAAAAAGGAATAGTTGTACGAGCGATAACTTCATGATTTGCATAGCGTAGTAATTTCAGAATATTATCTTTATTTTGAGTGGTAGGTTCGCCAACATAACAGAACAAAGGCAATCGGGAGCGTGTCTGGTAATCGAGTTCTCGTATAAGCATCAATTCGCCCAATGATTGCATAGGATAGTTATTATTGACGTAATAAACAATTGCATCGATTTGTTGGTCGCTAAGAAAAGGTAATTGTCGAAGACGTGCTTTTGTGTTTATCATTTGTTCCTCTGCATCCTTTACAATTCTTAGATCATTTAAATTGATAGGTGATAGGTGAAGTGTATATAATTCCTCAAGTAGAGCATCAGATACATTATCTCCCTCTTGTGTGGTCGCATCCGAATTTTCCCCCAATTCATCGTCACTTTCTATATATTCCTCATAGATGTCACGCATAAAATCATCCCATTCCATCGGTTCTTGAGCATGAAGCCGAAAACAACAGAATGAGAGAGTAAAAAGGAGGAGGGATAAACAGCTATTTCTTCCGTTCAATGACATAGTCGACATATTCGTTGAGTGCAACCTTCACTGGGCTTTCGGGATATTTATCAAGAAGTTGTCGAGCTTGATTGGCAATTTTGTTCATAACAGATTCTGCATAGTCAATTCCACCATTCTCTTGTGTAAAATTGATAAGATAGCTGATGTCCTCTGGAGTTGTTGTGCCCTCCTTTACAGAGCGAATAAGTGGTTTCATTTCTTGCTCGTGTCCTTGAAGTGCATAGAGTAAAGGTAGTGTAATTTTCCCTTCTTTGAGATCATTTCCTTGGGGTTTCCCAATATCACCACCAACAAAATCCAGAATGTCGTCTTTTATTTGGAAGCACAACCCTACTTGTTCTGCAAATCGATAGACATTATTAATATCAGCTTGGTTTGCTCCAACAAGGGTGGCTCCAGATGCTGCACAAGAAGCAAAGAGCACAGCTGTTTTGTTGGTGATAACATGCATATAAGTTGCCTCAGATAAGTCTTCTGACTGAATGGTATGAAGTTGCAGCAATTCTCCGTCTGCTAATGCTTTTGAAGCTTTTGACATGAGTAGAACAATCCGAGGATCATTAACAGAAGCAATTAGCCGGAGTGCTTCACCCAAGATATAATCCCCAGAAAGAATAGCCACACGATTGGTCTGAGCATAATTGACAGACTCTTGACCCCTACGTTCATCACTCTCATCCACAACATCGTCATGTATCAAACTAGCGGTGTGGAGCGCTTCAAAAGCTACAGCTACTGCATAAACTGCAGAAGTAACGGATCCAAATAGTTTTGCTGACAACAGCACCATTTGTGGGCGCATCATCTTACCTGTTCGAGTTTTTACTAACTCCAATACCTGACCGAGGAGTGGGTTATTATCCTGTTGAAGTGACTGGAGTAGTATCTCTTTACATGCTGTGAGATCTTTGTCTAAGAGTGAGTTCATAAGTCGATTTCCACATTTTGTTCTGCATAACGCAGGTCGTTTATATCATCGATTTCATACCATTGTAGAGAGTCTAATCGAAGAACATGCATTGGAGTAATGTTCTGTGAGACGTAGAGCAATTGATATTCGTAACCTAACTTTGGTTTCTCTTTTAATTGTTTTGCGTATTCAGAAATGCAAGTTTTATAGAAACTATTACTAAGTTTGTGAATACCAACAAGTTCTCCTGATGGTGTAATGCTGTCTTTGTTTGTTGAACAATTGATAAGTTCACATCGATTGTTCATCTCTACATAATATTGGTCTTGGAATTTAGTTACTGGTGTAATTAACATTGCAGACGAAAAGGGACAATTAATCAGCTCAAGAATTGCCTTTTTTTCAAATACTAAATCAGACTCTAATAGCAGAAAGTCATCGTTACCTATTGCCTCCCTGTTATTGTAGAGTGTGTACATGCTGTTTGTCTCAGCATAGAGGGGAGAAAATACACATTGTATTTGTGTATATCTTTGGGCTAATTCTTCGTATGCTTCTTTTTTATAGCCTGTACCAATAATGATTCGTTCAATCCCACATGAAATCAATGTCTCAATGCTACGTACTATCATTGGTTTGCCTTTAAATGGGATAAAACCTTTTGGCATCTTTTCGGTCATATTACCGAAACGTGTTCCCATACCTGCTGCCATAATTACAGCCGTCTTTACTTTCATACTATTGCTTTCAATATGATTGTTGACTATTTATTTCAAGAAAGACATAAGAGCCTCTTTGTTCTGTTCTGGAGTGGTTGTTGGGCGCCCTAGGTCTTTTCTATTACCCTTTTTAACTTTAACCTCTAAGAAAATAGGTCCTTCTAGGGACGAAGAGGATGTATTGATAATCGAGAGTGCCTTTTTCAACTCCTCTTTATCACTTACGCTGAATGTAGCCTTGTATCCTATTGCTTTTGCAATTGCAGGAAAATCAATGGAAAGACCAACTGTTGGTTGGCCTCCTACAGAATCATGTGCTCCATTATTAAAAATTACATGTATATAATTCTTAGGTGCTTTTTGTGCTACAATTGCCATGTTACCCATGTGCATGATACTGGCACCATCGCCATCAAAGCACCAAATATGACGATCTGGCTTTTCCAGAGCAATACCTAAAGCGATCTGAGAAGCATGCCCCATAGAACCTACCGTAAGAAAATCACATTGGTGCCCTTCGGCTCTCTTTTCCCGAATCTCAAATAATTCACGAGAAATCATGCCAGTTGTTGAAACTACAGTTGCTGTGGGTTGCAATGTTTCTACGACTGTTTCAATTGCTTCCTCTCGTGAAAGAGTTAGGGAATTGTTAATGCTATTTTGAAGTGTATAAGCATCGAATGTGTCTTTTTCAATCACCAAAGCATAACAATTATTGGTGTTTTGCATATACTGCACAGCTTTTTGAATCTGTATGGCAGCCTTTTCTTCTTCCTTCGCGAGAACTGTATAATCAATACCCATCAAATTGAGCAACCCTGTTGTTACTTTTCCCTGTTTTACATGTTGGGGCTCATCGTGAATACCAGGCTTTCCTCGCCAACCGATAACGAGTAGAACGGGAATGTGGTAAACATCAGGATCTGTTAAAGAAGCAAGTGGATTGATTGTGTTTCCTTGTCCTGAGTTTTGCATATAGACAACAGGTATGTGGTTAGTGGCTAAATAATGACCAGCCGCTAAACCCATAGCACCACCCTCATTGGCTGCAATTACATGATGGGTAGCATCTGCATGATCGGTAATATAAGCACAAAGATTCTTCAAGAGGGAATCTGGGACACCTGTATAGAAATCTATACCATTGCTTTTTAGGGTATCATAAAAGAATGACGGTCTAATCATGTTATTTTTTCTTTGTTCCTGGAATTAAGTTCAATATTTGTTTGATAGGCATACAATACTTATCAGATGCCTCAAGACTGCGAGAGGTTTCCAATATGGTTTCGGCACACTTTACCATTGCTGGATAGGCGCTACGTAGCATGTGATTGGCATAGATGACAACGTTTATACCCCATGTAGCTAATTCCTCTTCAGTGAATTGATTATATGTGGTAGGAACTGCCACAATAGGCGTATGGGGGTCCTTCTCGCGGAAACGCAAGCAGAACTCTTTAATGTCTTCTCCACTTTTGTTCTTACTATGAATCATCACACCATCAGCACCTGCAGCCACATAAGCGAGGCAACGTTCAAGGGCATCATCCACGGATTTGCCTGCAATGAGTGATTCACAACGAGAAATAATCATAAAGTCTCTAGTAATCTGAGATTCTTTGCCCGCTTTGATTTTATTACAAAATCCTTCGATGGTGTCTTGTGTTTGAATAGCATCTGTACCAAAGAGTGAATTCTGCTTTAAGCCTACCTTATCTTCAATAATGACAGCAGATATACCCAAGCGTTCCAATGTTCGTACTGTAAAACCGAAATGCTCAATTTTTCCACCAGTATCGCCATCGAAGATAAAAGGTTTAGTTGTTACCTCCAATGTGTCATTTAAATCGTGTAGACGGGTAGTGAGGTCAACTGCTTCGATGTCGGGCTTTCCTTTAGATGTAGAGTCTGTTAAAGAACTAGCCCACATACCATCGAATTCACGATGTTGACCATTGACTTCAACTGAGGTATGTTCTGCAATAAGACCTGTGAGACCATTGTGGGATTCTAGAATGCGAACAACAGGTTTGGCAGAAATCAATCGTCGAAGTGAGGATAGTCGTGCCTGTGGGGTAACTCCTAAAGCGTCAATCTCTTCTTTCAAACTAGAATCTGATATTCCTTTTGTATAGGGTATTTCAATTACTTCACCACCGAGACGCTCCATGGTTTTGAATACCTCGTCGCGGATATATTTATCAGGTCCGTATTGCCAGTCGTCTCCATGAATAATATAATCCGGTTTGTACCGCTTTAGGTTTTCTACATAACTCCACTCATCTTGAGGGACGACAGATGATACTCCTATAATATGTTCGATTACAGTTTTGCGCTGTTCCCATGTGAGGTATGGTAGTCGCCTATGATTCGCAATTGCTTTGTCTGTAAACAGACCAATAATCACGTCACCATATTTCGCACCTTCATTGATGATGTTAATTAGTCCTGGATGCATGATATCACCAATCATGCCTAAATACACTTTTTTTGCCATATTATCATTTATATACATTCATTTAGATGTTTCTATCAATTGTTATATTCATTGATAGTCTTTTTATACACTTCCGATAACTGATGCGCTAATGTTTCTGGGTGAAACTTATTCATTGCATATTGGTATCCATCGTGAGTCATCTTGTTTCGCAATGTAGTATCAGTAAGTACGTTAACAATACTGTTGCGAATATCTTCAACGTCATAAGGGTTCACATAAAGGGTAGAAGGACCGCCTGCTTCTGGCAGACTGCTGATATTGCTCGTGATAACAGGGCAACAAGAAAGGAGCGCCTCAACGACTGGCAAGCCAAATCCTTCGTAAAATGACGGATAAAGAAACACAGCTGCGTTTGCATATAGTTGTTGCAATTGAGCACTATCTATGGCAGAGACCCATTTAAACAGATGAGTCATTTGATGCATTTCAATATATTCTTCCACCTTGTGTTTGTAGGTTCCTCCGTTACCAACGATAGTTAATGGAATCTGTAAATCACTAGGGACTTGTTCCATAGCCCGAACAATACCAAGTAGGTTTTTGCGAGAATTAACGGAACCTACATATAACATATAAGGAGTAGAATCTGTGGCCTGTATATTTTCACTTGGCGTGTAATATGTCTGATTGACAGGTTGATAAACTACACTGATTTTTTCTTCAGGTACATTATAAAAACGTATAATGTCTTTCTTTGTACTCTCACTGATGGCAATAATATGATTAGCATGTTTACAGGCATAATTCCACTTTTGATGATATATGATGCGATCATGCCAATGGTACATATCGGGAAAAGTTTTAAATGCTACATCATGTATTGTTACAACAGATGGAATATTGTGACTTGATAAGCCAAATGGTATTTCATTACTTAGCCCATGAAAAAGATCTATTTCATCGTGATGACCAGCGGCAGATAATCCTACTGTTCGCCAAAGACTTCCCTTCAGAAGACCAGAAGGTGTAATAGTTTTGCACAATTTGTGATGAAGATAAGGTGTCGTAACATGATTCTCTGTTAAAGAGGGACTATACAATATATACTGGTTTTGAGGGACGTACTCCGTTAGTATGTCGATTGTTGTTCGGCTGTAATTCCCTAAGCCAGTAAAATTATTATATAGTCTTTTTGCATCAAAACCTATCTTCATAAGCCGTTTTCTTATAATTTGCAAAGATACGAAATTTTAATGAAACACCATATATGAAACAGCAAAAAGAATCATTAGTGTTGATAATTCTTGCATTATAACCTCATTTGAAAGAAATACGGACTATTCAATGACTTCGAGTTGTTGGGTCTCTAACCGTGTTTGGAGCCATGAAGTAATTCGCTGGTAATCTTTAGCAGCAAGCTTTCCTTTTGTGTTGAGATGTACTTGACAAATGGTATCAGCAGTTTGATTGTCTGAATAGTTGCGTATGGATTGACCAATAGCCACAGATATGATATTAGGGAATAGAGTATTCAATTCTTTGGTGACAACTTCTGACAGACTATTAATTTTCCGGTAGGAAGCTGTTTCTTGCTCCAACTTAGACAAACGCAACTTTAACTCCTCAATAGTTTGTTCGTCCTGTTTGTAGAGGGCTTCGATAGATGCATTCTCTAGTGAAAGAAGGTTTAGTGAGTCTGCATCAAATCCTTGAGTAACTGTTAGATTGGTCTCACCTAGGTGGTAATATCTAAGGTTGGAACGAGCAGAATCGATGTTCGCTTCATGTACTTTTTTCCCTATGAGAATGACCTTGATGGCATTATCTCCCCATGATATATCGCGCTGTATGACTTGGGTACCAGAAAAACTTAGTTCGTTGTTAATAAAACTATTGGCTCTACTCATGAACATCGATTCTCGTACAATACTGATAGTTGTAAAGATGGCTGGGATGATGGTTAGAATGACAATGGCCATAATGTATCGATTCACAAGTTTTCCTCGTTTCTTATCCACATATGTATAACGTTGGAAACGGAAGAAACGTATACCTAGGTAGGTGGCAAGACTGATGAAGACGGTGTTGATGAAAAATAGATATAGAGCTCCAAGGAAGAACATCCATTCGCCTTGTGCCAGTCCAAAACCTGCGGTGCAGAGAGGTGGCATCAATGCTGTGGCGATTGCTACACCTGGGATGACGTTACCTTTCTCTTTGGCACAGATAGCAACAACACCAGCCATACCACCAAAGAAAGCGATAAGTACATCGTAGATGTTTGGGCTGGTGCGTGCTAAGAGTTCTGATTGCGCTTCGTTGATAGGCGATAGTAGGAAATAGATGGTCGCAGTGATAACGGATACTCCTGCACTCAATGCGTAGTGTTTGAACGATCGTTTTAGCATTTCGAAATCGGAGATGCCGACCGCAAGTCCCATGCCGATAATTGGACCCATAAGGGGACTGATGAGCATAGCGCCGATGATGACTGCTGTACTGTTAACATTGAGTCCTAATGATGCGACGAAGATGGCAAAAACTAGTACCCAGAGATTGAATCCCTTAAATACAATTCCTTTCTTAACGGACTCGATAATATCTTGTTCGTCGCTACGTGTAATGCTGATGTGGAAGTATTCTCGTATATCCATGTATTCCTGTTAATTGGGGAGTTGATCAATGGGCGCTGCTGTATAGTTGTCCATTCTCAGATGATACTGCATTAGGGTTTGCAAGTCATGACGAGCAGGTGGGCAGTCTTTGGGGAACGGCAATTTTGAGAACGTTTGGAAATAGAGCAGGCAGGCGTCTCGCCACCACCATGCATCCTTAGCCTGACGATCGAACTTTATTTTCAATGCCATATAGCGTTCTTCATCTATATAAGGTTTGAGAAGCTCCCATGTGCGAACAAATCCTTCTGCCGTACGTACACCTTCATCATATTTATGACAAAGGCGATCCCAAAGGGTTTCACCACAAGGCAGTTTCTGTGTCCACCCGACATGATGGAACCACAGAAGATATTTCTCTGGGCATGTATTCACATTATTAAACAATTTGGCCAACTTCTTTGGGTATTGGGATACATTGTTTGACCCCTTTGTCGTACGATCGAATCCCATACCATTTGCATCAGCCTTATGGTAATAAGGAGGTGTCCAATCGACTCTCACTCCACGAGGAGCGTACCAAGGCTCTGGTCCATAGTGGTGTCCACCTGCAAATATGTGGTGGATGCCCATCGGCATCATGTAGTTGACGCATGCTTCGTGGGTGGCGAGCATCAAGTCAGTAAGTGTCTGTACACCTTGTTCATCTTTTGTGAAAGTTTGACGCACGAATTCATCGGCTATTTGTTTTGATGAAAGCCGTTTGTCCCATGCCAGACGGCCATATGCGTACCAATTGGCTTGTATCAAATCGTTGCCACACCAGTTTTTGGAATCACCAACATTTGAAACACCTGCAGCACCGATACTCATATCGATTTCATCAGTTACTTCTTTCCACATTGGAGCTAGGTAGACAGAGTGTACAGACTCTCCGAGGTATTCCTGTGTAATCTGAAACTCAGGCATCACTTTTGTGTGCTTCATTGAGTAGAATAAAGGGTGTACAGGTTCGCGTGGTTGGAAATCAATAGGGCCATTCTTGACTTGCAAAATAACGTTATCGCGGAACTTTCCATCGAAAGGCATGAATTCATCGTAAGCTTGGTTTGCACGATCTGGACTATCTGCTGCGTAAACGAAAGCGCGCCACATGACAATTCCGCCATATGGCTTGAGTGCATCAGCCAACATGTTGGCACCATCGACATGAGTGCGTCCAAAGTCCTGTGGCCCTGGCTCACCCTCACTATTGGCCTTGACGAGGAATCCACCGAAATTGGGGATAGCATCATAGATTTCCTTCACCTTGTTCTTCCACCAACGGATTACATCTGGGTCAAGAGGGTCGGCTGTCGAT
>CACZUS010000060.1 GCA_902784425.1 uncultured Bacteroidales bacterium | reverse complement strand
CAATTCACCCTCAACGACTATGACAACGAGGGCTTCGAACCGAACGTACCTAGCGTGGCGCAACGGGTACAGACCTTCCGTGAACTGTCCGATCGTATCGGTAAGGAACGTGTCATCTGGCGTTTCGACCCTCTTATCGTCACCCCGCAACTCTCGCCTCGTGACCTGCTGGTGAAGGTGTGGAATCTCGGCAACCAACTCAAAGGGTTGACCGACAAACTTGTCTTTAGCTTCATCGACATCAATGGTTACCGCAAAGTACAGTCCAACCTTGTGAAGGAGACCAACCAATTCTCGAAGGAGACCATCGAACAGGCGGAGTTCACCCAGGCACAGATGAACGAGATTGCCGAAGGTCTTGCTAAATGCCGTGATCGCTGGATGCAAGAGGGCTGGCCCATCGAACTTGCCACCTGCGGCGAACAGATCGACCTGGAGAAGTATGGCATCGCCCACAACCGTTGCATCGACGGCGAACTGATGAAACGCCTCTGGCCTGACGATAAGGATCTGCTCTACTACCTGAACTACGGGAAACTGCCCGACAAAGAATCCCTCTTCGACTTGGATTTCAGTCAGCCTGCACTCACTCCCGAAAAGATGAAGGACAAAGGTCAACGCAAACTCTGCGGCTGCATGCTAAGCAAAGACATCGGCATGTACAACACCTGTAGCCACTTCTGTGTCTATTGCTATGCCAACACCAGCAAGGAGAGCGTTCAGAAAAACAAAGTCAAACACCACCCAGATTCGGAAAGTATTATCGGATAATGGTATGTTTTGTTCCGATATTTTGCGAAAATATCGGAGTATATTTCCTCTATTTTGTAAAAATATCGGAGTTTACGTCTAATAAAATTGCAAATTATCGGAGTTCTGTAGGTTCGCATAAGATTTTTTTTGCCGTCATTACACTTTTTAGTTGGACTTTTTTGTTGTTCAAATAAAAAGATTGTATCTTTGTTGTGTGTAAAATGTTGATACATAAGAAGATATGATATATGTTAATTGTCTGAGTGGAAAATATCTATGATGCATATAATACCTCCTATAAATAGAATTGTAAAGTTCTTTCTTTCGGCATTGACGATGATTCTTCTATGCATGCCTATTCAAGCACAAATAGATGAATGGCTGCAAAGATTGGAAAAACACAATCCTAATTATCCTGTTTATTGTGATTCTGATACAATCACGATTAAAGAATACAACCAACGTCTTCGTGAAAAGGCTAACGCCTGTGAGGATGAGGGTATGAGTACTGCTAAAGTTTTCGGAATATTCTTTGGCGTTGTCTTTTCATTTTCATTTATCATCATCTCTATTTGTATAGTTATGGCAAGACGAGAACAACGTCGGAAGGTAGAAAAGGAACGAAAATGGATGGAAGATAAGAAAGATGAAATAACACAAATAGTTAAGGAAAGAGAACAAAGATTGGCTACAGAACAAGAAAAAACATTCAATTATGAAGATTTGTCTTCGAATGAAAAAGCACTATATATTTTAAGAAAATTGGGATGTGAAATAAACATTATTGGTCCGGCAAATAGTATTGATTCGCATAAATTAACTCAGATTTATGAAGTGGATCAAAATAAAAAACTGAAAAGAGGACGTATCTCAGTTGTGGTAGCCTTGGATGAACTGTTTGTTGACAATCTGCTAATTGAGTATGAATCCTACCTTGGAGAGGGGTTGCAGTCCTACCTTCAAAGTAAATTGGCTATGCCGCTTTTGGATGCGGAGGATATTCTCAATAGTAGATTAGAGTGGATCAAAGAGAACTATGAAGATATGGATTGGGATGAAGCGTTCGTCCAAAGGAAACGCAATACGGTGTGCGAACTGAACGATATTCCTTTGAGTGGTCACCAGGAGGATACACTTGCCATCATTGCTCTTCCGATCGATGCTCTCTCAAAAGCGTATGATGTGTTATGTTATATTCCGTTTGGTGGTGCTAATAGTCCTGAAGCAATGGAACATCGTAGTATCATTAAGTACTGGATGGATAGGTTTTCCATTGTCCCAGTATTCTTTTCAGGCAGTGAAGTGGTTTATCAGGTGGATGTTGATAAAACAAGTCAAATGGCAAATGAACTCTCTCTGCAACATTTGGCCTATTGTGAAGAGTCAATCACGCAAAGCGATATGGGTCTTGAGGATATTGAGCTTTCCATCGAAAGATCTCGCTTTTGGTATTTCTGGTGGGATTAATCAGAAGGAAAAAAATCGATGATTTGTGTTGTCATATAGAATATAATTCTATTTTTGTAAAAAAAAGAATGTCTATGGAGCAGAATAAAATTGATCGATTCTTAGCGATGAACAAAGGAAATTTCAGAAGTATTGATGTTGTAAAAATTGAAAATTTACTGGAGTTAGCTCCAGATGAAATGTCATCAAAGCTTTTGTGTACAGAGTTTAAGGAACCAATGGTCTCATTACTTATTTCGATCTTTTTTGGTGGTTTAGGCGTTGATCGTTTCTATTTAGAACAAATAGGAATAGGTATCCTAAAACTGATTACTTTTGGTGGCCTAGGCATTTGGGCAATTGTTGATTTGTTCCTAATCATGGACGCGACAAAGAGTTATAATATCGATAAACTTACAACATTGGTAGATGACTATATTGCAGCTAATAACCTCTCTTCTCAATCTGACAATCTGCCTTCTTTGTCAGAATCACACTTATCAAGGCAGGTTAATGGAGAAAACATTATTTAGCCTTCTTTTCCCCTTTCTGTTCAGGTTGATTTTCTATTTTGACCGTTCTGCCATAGGTGTAGCTATATCGCTCGCTCTCTACGATGGAAGAGACCATCTCCTTCAACTCCGTCATGAAGGCGCCTGTCTCGAAGGTGTTCTTCTCAATCATTCTAAGTTTTTTCTCCCATTGACCGGTGAGCTCTGCCGATTTTAATAGCTCATTTTGTATGGTGCCAATCAGACTAATTCCAGTTTCCGTTGCCTCTATGCTTTTCCCTTTTTTACGCATATAGTTTCGCTTGTATAACGTTTCGATGATGTTGGCACGTGTTGACGGACGACCAATGCCATTTTCCTTTAGTAAATCGCGCAACTCTTCATCATCTATTTGCTTGCCGGCTGTCTCCATTGCCCTTAGTAATGTCGCTTCCGTATAGGGCTTCGGTGGCGTCGTCTCTTTCTCGGTGAGGTCGGGTACGTGAGGTCCGCTCTCTCCAACAGTGAAAAGTGGCAATGTCTTTTCTTCGTCATCTTTGTTCTCCTCTTCGTTCGTACTTTTCTCAAAGACGGTTCGCCAACCGGGAACTAATATTTGTTTACCATTTACCTTAAACTCAATATCTTTCACTTTTCCTGTGACGGTTGTCGTGGAGGTCTCGCATACCGGATAGAAATTGGCGATGAACCTTCTCGCAATCAAATCAAACACCTTTTGCTCCTCTTGTGTCAGATTGGTGGGGTTGATGCCTGTTGGTATGATGGCATGGTGATCGGTCACCTTTGAGTTGTCGAATACCTTTTTCGTCTTTGGTATTTTGGTTTTCAATACGGGCTCCGTCAATGTGGCATAACTCTTTAGTCCTTGCATGATGGGACCAATCTTCGGATAGATGTCCTCACTCAAGAAGGTGGTGTCCACACGCGGATAGGTGGTGACCTTCTTCTCATAGAGTGATTGGATCAGTTTGAGCGTCTCTTCTGCGGAGAACCCATATTTCTTGTTGCATTCCACCTGTAGTGAGGTCAGGTCGAACAACCTTGGAGCAAACTCTTTGCCCTCTTTCGCGGATATGTCCGTCACCGTGAAATCATCACTTTTTACCGTCTCTAAAAAGTTGAGACCCTCTTCTTTGGAGGTGAATTTTCCTTTGCTTGCAGAGAAGGTGGTGTCGCGATAGACCGTCTTCAGTTCCCAATATTTCTCCGGTTTGAAATTAACGATTTCAAAGTGACGTTTTACTACCAATGCCAATGTAGGGGTCTGCACTCTACCGATGGATAGCACTTGCTTGTTCTGTCCGTATCGTAACGTATAGAGTCGGGTGGCATTCATACCCAATAGCCAATCACCAATGGCACGCATGGCTCCGGCTTCGTATAATTTGTTGAAATCGGATTGAGGTCGCAGGTTTTGGAACCCTTCACGAATAGACTCTTCCGTCAGGGATGATATCCATAGACGTTTGACAGGACATTTACATTCTGCCTTCTGCATCACCCATCGTTGGATGAGCTCACCCTCTTGCCCAGCATCCCCGCAGTTGATCACTTCATCTGCATTCTTGATGAGGTTTTCAATGATGTGAAATTGCTTTATCGACCCATCGTTTTCAATGAGTTTTATACCGAACCGTTGGGGTATTAAAGGAAGGTCGGCAATAGACCACCGTTTCCATTTTTCTTGGTATTCATGAGGTTCCTTCAGTGTGCAGAGATGTCCGAATACCCAAGTTACTTGGTATCCATTTCCTTCAATATACCCATCTCTTTTGTTACGGGCACCTAAGATGGTGGCAATTTCTCTCGCCACACTCGGTTTCTCTGCTATGCAAACGATCATTTCTTTTGATGTTAGATAATTTCTGATTTACCTCTATGGTTTCGCAAATGTACAAAATCTTTTATGCCTAACAAAGGATGTCGGACATTCTCTTTTCGCAAAATTCAGGCTTTTCCGTTTAAAGGTATTTGAATCCACTGGTTAAAATAAAATGTATGAAATATGCCAAACGGACGTGGCACGACACATCCCTACAGCGTTGAAATTCCACGAAATGAATTATCAGACTTGCCTTTATTCATTCGTTTCCTGACTGTTAGTGTCACTCTTTTCCAATTGTATGCGAACGGAATCTTCAATGATACGCATAGCATCTTTTGCCCTCTTGAGCGTGATCGTGTCCCAACCACCGTCGTGCTTTATGGCATAGGTATAGACCCATGTGCCAGTCATTAGAATCCTTTTGGGCTCTTCCTCTTCTTCCTTGATGGGTAGGGAACCTTGTACGAGGCTGTCTACTAGTGCGATAGAGGCACTGTCGAAGGCTTGTGCGCTACAGTTTAGTGTGAGACTAGAATCCTTGAATTGTAGTTTATGTAACTGAATCTGAATGCTATCCTTCTGATGAGTCATCTCGAATTCAATGTTTCCACCGCCTTGTCGTACAAAATAAATGCCTTTGTAATGAGATGTGTCAGTCACCGAGTCGGTAGCAATTGATGCAGTGAGTTGAGGTGCGGATACACTCATGACACTCTTCTCATGACAACCTGTGACAAGAAGAACAGAAGAGAGTAGGAGGGTGTGAAAAAATTTTTTCATGTAAATATGTTTCGTGAAAATGAAAAAAAGTCCGATAGCAGTTACTACCGGACTTCCCATCTCTATTTATTAAATCATTTCGAAACTTCTCTTGATGAATTCACTAAGAGCTTCACCTTTCAACAGATTGTTAGAAAGGAGGGTCAAATCAACCAATTGTTTCACCTCTTTGCTATTCTTAGAGTACTCTTCATAGATTGCTTTCTTTGATTTGTTGTTGGCTGTTAACTCATCATCGATCTTTTTGATTTCATCTTTGATAGCTTCAGCCAAGTCTGATTCGCTTTTGTCGCCTTTCAAATCAGCTCTTTTCTTGTTCAATTCGGCAATCTTTTCGATGATAGGAGTTGCCTTAGCCTGGCATGCCTCATTTTCATCCTTCAATATTCTTTGAACCAATGGGTGAGCAGCGTTGACCACCATGTTGTAGGAGTCTGGCATTTCACCATAGAAGTTCATACCTCCTTGTGTGGCTGCCATCTCTTTCATACGGCGCATAAATTCATTTTGTGTGATATATGCAGGTTGTCCGTTAGATGAGAGATTTTCGAATGTGACGATGAAACTGCTCTTGTCATTGCTTGGCAATTGAGCGTTGAAGATGGTGGATAGCGCATCTTGATCGTTGGCAGACAAATCCACTTTTTGTGTATCTTCCTTTTGAATCAATTTCTCAATCACATCAGAGTCGACACGAACGAAACGGCACTTGCCTTCGCTCTTTTGCTCTAGTTTGCTAATGAAGTGTACATCCAATTGTCCATCCAAGAACAATACGTCGTAACCTTTCTCTTTAGCAGCATTGATATAAGTATATTGCTCATCCTTGTTGGTGGCATATAGATAGATGAGGTTCTTCTCTTTATCGGTTTGATTAGCCTCGATCAATGTCTTGTATTCATCTAATGTGAAATATTTGCCATCGACATTCTTCAAAAGTGCGAATTTCTCAGCTCTCTCGGCGAATTTCTCATCTGTCAGAATACCATATTCGATGAAGATTTTCAGATTATCCCATTTCTCTTCAAAGTCAGAACGTTGTTGATTGAAGATCTCTTGTAGTCTGTCTGCCACTTTTTTAGTGATGTGGTTGGAGATCTTCTTTACGTTGCTATCGCTTTGCAGATAACTTCTTGATACGTTCAATGGAATATCAGGAGAGTCGATTACACCATGAAGCAATGTTAGGAATTCAGGAACGATACCTTCTACGGAATCGGTAACGAATACCTGATTGCAATAGAGTTGAATCTTGTTCTTTTGAATCTCAATGTTGTTTTTAATCTTAGGGAAGTATAAGATACCCGTTAGATTGAAAGGGTAATCGACGTTCAAATGGATGTTGAACAAAGGATCATCAGCATAAGGATATAGTTCATGGTAGAACTTCTTGTAATCCTCATCGGTTAAGTCTGCAGGCTTCTGTGTCCATGCAGGTTTGGTGTTGTTGATGATGTTGTCTTCTGCTGTCTCCACTTGTTTACCGTCTTTCCACTCTTTCTTTTTGCCGAAAGCGACTGGTATAGCAAGGAATTTACAGTATTTGTTCAATAATTCTGTGATTTTTGCATCCTCCAAGAACTCTTTGTTTTCGTCTTCGATATAAAGAATGATGTCGGTACCTCTCTCGGCTTTGTCAATCTCTTCGATGGTATATTCCGGACTACCATCGCAACTCCACTTAACGGCTTTTGATCCCTCTTTATATGATTTTGTAATGATTTCTACTTTTTTAGAAACCATGAATGAAGAATAGAAACCAAGACCGAAGTGACCAATGATGGCATTCGCATCGTTTTTATATTTCTCGAGGAACTCTTCAGCACCTGAGAAGGCAATTTGATTGATGTATTTGTCGATTTCCTCTTCCGTCATTCCGATACCATGGTCGGAGATGGTGAGAGTACCCGCATCTTTGTCGGCTTTCACTTGTACGGTTAGGTCGCCCATATCGCCTTTGTATTCATTGACAGAGGCCAATGTCTTTAGCTTTTGTGTGGCATCTACGGCGTTAGAGACTAACTCACGAAGAAAAATTTCGTGGTCACTATAAAGAAATTTTTTGATGACGGGGAAGATGTTGTCGGTCGTTACCCCAATGTTACCTTTTTGCATATCTTTATATTTATTATTTTGTTTTTGTCGAATATTCAATTCAACCAAATCTTATCAAAGAATATGCCATGGGGAAAAAGGTGACAATATGTCAGTCTCTCGCAACTTAAATCTGTCAATTTGGATTTTTACAGAAGGGGTGCAGACCGCATTCTTGGCATTTTGGGTTTCGTGCGGTGCAGGTATATCGTCCGTGGAGGAGTAGCCAGTGGTGTGCTTTGGAGAGTAGATGGGTCGGAATGTGTTTTCTTAGTTTGGTTTCTGTTTCAAGAGGCGTTTTGGAATGGGAGGTGAGTCCCAAGCGATTGGCTACGCGAAAGACGTGTGTATCTACGGGCATGGCAGCTTGATGAAAAGCAACGGCGCAGACCACGTTGGCCGTTTTTCGTCCCACACCAGGTAAGGTTTGTAGCAGTTCCATATCATCTGGAACGACACCATTGAAGTCGTTGGTCAGTTTCTTTGCCATGTCCAATAAGTGTTGTGCTTTGGCATTGGGGTAGGAGATACTTTTGATGTAGGATAGGATCTCTTCGAAATTGCTTTCTGCCATGGCTTGAGGCGTTGGAAAGCGTTGAAAAAGGGCTGGTGTGACCATGTTGACACGCTTGTCGGTGCATTGGGCGGAGAGCATGACGGCCACGACAGTTTCGAAGGGGTTGGAGAAGTGAAGTTCACTCTCAGCCTCAGGTCTGTTTTCTTGAAACCAATTGAAAATGGCTTCGTATCGTTCTTTTGTCGTCATGTTTGTTGATTGCTAATTTGCTAAACCGTGCTTTTCAAGGAGGAAAAAAATAGGGACGAATGATTGTTCGTCCCATTATGTTTTTTAGAAAGGAAGGTCGCTAGAAGCGTCACTTGTTTGTTGAGTAGGTGACGGATCAAAAGGATCTGGAGTCTTCATGCCTGATGGCATTGCAGGAGCATCGATTGGAGCCACCTGTTGAGGTTGCTGTTGCATGTTCTGTGGAGACATAACACGCCATGCACGAATGTTGTTAAACCATTTTCCATTCCATTCGCGAGCATCCACATCCACGCTAATTGTATATTCATGACCCTCTTGGATGGCAAACTTGTCGATGTTGTCACCGAACACGTTAAATACCATTTTACGACTATATTGAGATCCTTGCTCGTAATATTCAACGACATAGTCTTGCGATTTCCATGTTCCGTTCGCACTTTCGCCTGATTTTACAGGACATACAACTATGATTTTTCCTGTTACTTCCATTGTATTATTAATAAATTCATATTTCTCACAAAAGTACATTGTTGGTTTGGATGTTGCAAAAAAACTTATTAACAATCGAGTTAAGAGTTAAGCTCCTTCGTAGAGACGTCGCCCGCGGCGTCTCTTAATTATGTGTGTTGTCTACGAATCGTATCTTCCTATATACTATGTTTTTTTGTTTGATACTGTTGTCTGTTTTTGTGTAATGATATATATTTGCACAAAAATTGAAATGTTTAATTATATTATATGAGAAGAGCGGTATTGTCCATTGCATTAGGAATCTTAAGTGGATATGCATGGGCACAGGATTCATTAGTAGTAGTAAAAGACGGAGAGGTAGAGAAGAAAGCTGTATTGGCTACACCGATCGAGTTAAATACCAAGGCGGTTAAGTTTGTTCCGTATGGTTTTATTCGTAACGACTTTTATTATGATTCCAGAGAGAATTTTGAAACGGCTTCTGGTTTGTTTTATATTATTCCAAAAGATCACGCTTACAATGCGCTTGGAGAAGATGTCAATGAAGTCTCCTCTTCTCGATTTTTAAGTATCGCAGCCCGTTTAGGACTAAAGGTGCATGCTCAGCAACCTATTCTTGGCGCACACATGATGGCGCAATTAGAGACCGACTTCGCTGGTTTTAATGGTAGCACGACAATGTTCCGTATTCGTCAGGCTTTTGCTCGTATGTCTTGGAATAAGATAGATGTGACGGCAGGTCAGACTTGGCATCCAATGTTCGGTGATGTAGTGC
The DNA here is from genome assembly GCA_902784425.1 of uncultured Bacteroidales bacterium. Taxonomy (GTDB): domain Bacteria; phylum Bacteroidota; class Bacteroidia; order Bacteroidales; family Paludibacteraceae; genus UBA1181. The sequence continues at coordinate 8,283 of CACZUS010000060.1, read as the reverse complement.
CTAATATACAGAGCTTGGCTACGGGTAGCCCGTTCCAACCATTCAACCGTAGTCCACAACTTCGTTTCGATTGGAGACCATCCAACTTGCGTATGTATGTAGCAGGACTCTATCAATTACAATATACAACATGGGGACCTAATGGTGCTTCTACAGAATATCAAACCAATAGTAAAGTGCCAGAAGTCTATTTCGGATTGGATTGGAAATACAATGGTTGGATTGTTGGTGCAGGTGCAGACTTCTTGCGTGTGCGTCCGAGAGTGAAGGTGGTACAGAAGGTACAGAATGAAGGTACAGAATCAGAAATAACTCATAAGGTGGATGAGGCACTCAACTCTTTCTCTTTATGTGCATTCACGCAATATACCACTCCTAACAAAAAGTTCTCGGTGAAGGCGAAAACTATTTATGGCGAAAACATGGCACACCTTCTCCTCCTTAGTGGATATGGCGTTTCTAAAGAGTTGGAAGATGGCTCGTATGAATATACAAACATAAAGAATTCTACATCGTGGTTGAACATTACTTATGGTGATGTATGGCAAATAGGATTCTTTGCAGGTTATATGAAGAATTTAGGTTCGGATGATCATTTGCTTAGTGATAAAACCACCTATATCTTCGGATATAACAATATTGACTATGTATACCGCTTGTCTCCAATGATTTGCTACAATATCAAACGTTTTTCATTCGGTTTGGAATATGAAATGACTGCAGCTGGTTATGGAGATTTGAACTTGGAAACAGGAAGAGTGGAGAACACTCACCAAGTGAATAATCATAGAGCAGTGGCTGTGATGATGTTCAATTTTTAATTTGAAAGAGATAGAGGGTTTTCCTTTCCTGTTTGGGGAAAGGAATCCTTTTTTTTGTAGGGACGTGGCGTGCCGCGTCCGTTCTATCTATAGACATCACCTTCATTATAGCGAATGTTTTTACATCGAACCCACATAGGAAAATTGCAATGCTTCATGACCGATCGTCATGGAGGTGTCAGTTGTGATGCCTATTCGACACTGAACTTGGGATTCTATTCGGGCGATGAACCTAACAATGTGATGGAGAACAGACGTCTGCTGTGCGAATTATTGGGCATTGAACCTTCTCACTTATTGGTCCCTAAAGAGGTTCATGGTACAGATTTGAGATGGATAACAGACGATGAGTTGAAAGCAGTGGATGGTACACCATCGTCTGATTTTGAATGCGACGCATTAGTGACAACCCTTACAGGCGTCTGCGTTGGGGTGACAACGGCCGATTGTGTTCCCGTTTTAGTGTATGATGACGATGAAAGTGTAGTGGCTGCGGTTCATGCAGGATGGAAAGGTGTTGTACGAGGAATCTTGCCTAAAACAATAGCCGATATTCAATCAAAGATGGGAATAAAACCGACATCTTTGAATGTGAAGATATATCCTTGTATCTCCTTGGGTCATTTCGAAGTGGGAGAGGAGGTAACACAAGCATTTGAAGAACGTTTCTCAGATGAAGAATGTTTGAAGATAATCGATCGAAATCATTATGTTAAAACACATATTGATTTGCGTCAGGCTGTCAAGTGTCAAGCACTTTCAGCAGGATTGCCAGTAGGTAGGATTGAAGTTTCGGAAATCTGTACGTTTCAGAATGAAAACTGTTTCTCTGCAAGACGAGATGGCTTTGCTTCGGGACGTATGGTGACGGGGATTATGATAACATAATAAAGATTCACTAATAAATACATTAAAAATGAGAGAAATCAATTACAAAGAGATGAAGTTTAATCCGTTCAATCTTATTGGTGATGAATGGATGCTTATTAGTGCAGGAAACGAGAAGACGGGATGCAATACGATGACTGCCTCATGGGGACATTTAGGCAGTATTTGGGGCAGCAATGATCCTACGGCAGTTGTATACATACGTCAATCACGATACACCAAGCAATTTGTAGATGCAGAGACCCATTTCACACTATGTGTGATGGATAAATCATTTAAGAAACAGATGGGCTATTTAGGTAGTGTCTCTGGACGAGATGAGGATAAAATTGCTAAGGCAGGTTTGACCCCTGTGTTTTCCGATCAATCAGTCTATTTCCAGGAGGCTAAATTGGTCTTGATTTGCAAGAAAGTATATGTTCAGAATTTACAGGAGAGTGGTTTTGTTGAGAAAGCTACATTGGATAAATTCTATGCTAACGGCGATATGCACACCATGTATATCGGTAAGATAGAAAAAGTGCTTGTCAGAGACGATGAGTATATAGCATAAAATTACATTTGCTCTTGTATATATCTCAATCTTTTTCTGTTATATTAAGATAAATAATTATTTTTTGTATATTTGCACACGAAATTATTGGAAATTTATGTGTAGAAAGGCTATTCATATTTTTTGCGGAGTATTATCGATTTTCTTTTTACTCTCATGTGCGGAGAAGCCCTTGAATTATTATACCATAAAGGGGCAGGTGCATGGTACCTATTACACAATTACGTATGGAGCCACGTCAGAATGTTTGAATCAAAATTCATTGGATTCTGTTTTTCATGCGTTTGATGCTTCGTTATCGACGTTTGTTCCCACTTCCATTATTTCGCGTGTGAATGAGAATGATCCGACTGTAGTGTTGGATAGTCTCTTTATCACAGTGTTTGAAAAGGGACAGTATGTATCCAAGGAGACGAACGGAGCTTTTGATATGACGGTTGCGTCGTTGGTGAATGTGTGGGGATTCGGATTCAAGAAGAGTGATAGCGTGACGCCAGCGATCATTGATTCACTAAAGCAATATACCGGTTACCAGAAGGTGAAATTAGTGGATGGAAAGGTGGTCAAAGAGCATCCTAACATAATGTTGGATGGTTCTGCCATAGCAAAAGGCTATTCATGTGATGTGGTAGCTCGTTATTTGAAGTCTATCGGACTCTCCAATTATATGGTTGAGATAGGCGGAGAGGTGGTGACGTCAGGTTTGAATAGTAAGGGTAAAGATTGGCACATTGGTATTACACGTCCAGACGAAGAAAATTCATTTGATCATCCTGATATTCAGATGGTTGTCTCATTATCCAATTGTGGCTTGGCCACCTCTGGTAATTATCGTCAGTTCTATTATAAAGATGGAAAGCGATATTCGCATACAGTGAATCCAGCAACGGGTTATCCCGTAGAACATAATTTATTGAGTGCCTCTGTGGTGGCACCTGATTGTATGACGGCGGATGCCTTTGCAACAGCGTTTATGGTGATGGGGTTGGATAGAGCTTATGCCTATGCTTCGTCGCATCCGGAAATGGCAGCCCTCTTTATTTATTCAGATGAAGAGGGACAAATGCAAGTGAAATATACAGATTCATTTGCTAAATATGTTCAATGATATGTTTTTCAGAATGAAAAAAAATGTCAAATTGATAGCGGAAATAAAAATTTTATGTAAATTTGCATGCGATTTAAACTGTACGCTATGCGTAACGTAACTTAGTATTAACAATTAATTGGGTATTTTAGTATGTTTTCAAAAAAGGGAAATGAAGATGTTCGTCTATATGAGGACAATATAGATGAATATTGGAAAGTATGGAATGAAGATGGTATTTTAGATCCAGACAAAGGGTATGTTGTCAATATGAACACCACGAAGAGAGGTCTAATCAATCTTTCGTTGATTTCACTTTTATTACTAGTGATTGTTGGAGTGTCAGTTAAGTACGAAGTATTCTTCGTTACTATGATTGCATGTGTGTCGTTTGGAATGGTCTTGCTTACGTTAATCAAGGAAATCTATTTTTCATCAGCAACGCTTTGTGTGACAAAAGATTCATTTGTGTTTGATCGTCCAGGACAACATAAAGAGATTAAGTTCTCTGACGTGAAATGTTACAAAGAGCATACTGGAAATGTGTATAACCGTTGCCTTATTTATTCAAACAATCAAGGAAAAATTTGGTTTTCCAATAATATTGAGGCATCATCTTACTTGCTTCCATTTATCAAGTCATCTTTCCCAAATAAGTAAAAGAAGAGTTCTGTAGATTCAACGTTTACAAAACGAAATTTTTCAGAACCTATCTAAAGAGGGGTTTTTATAAGTTTTATCTTATTTTTATTATATTTGCATAATGATGGGATTTCTTTTAGATTTCCCATCTGATTTTTATGCAATAAGAACAAATGAGGTTGAAACTCTTTATATTGGCCATTCTTTTCTTCCCATTTATGATGGGATGGGCGCAATTGTCGTCGTTGAGCAATCATCCGACGAATGCAGATCAACTTTCTTCTTATTATAGTTATTATACGGTACAAGATGGACTTGCACAAAACACGGTGATGGATATGTGTAAGGAGCCAAACGGTTTCCTGTGGATTGTCTCCAAAGATGGATTGAGCCGTTTTGATGGCTATGATTTCAAGAATTTTAAGGCTAGTTCGAAAGAGTTGCAAAGAAGTGTTAGCAATCAATTTCTTTTAGTGAAGAGAGATGTTTGTGGATGCTTGTGGATTTTGAATGATATCGGACAGGTACTTCGCTTTGATCCTAAAACGGAATCATTCTCTTTGTTCCCTTCTGCCGATGAGAATCGTGGAGAGGATTATTTTTCCACCTCTGCGTTGCTACAATTAAAAGACAATGAAATATGGTTGTTGGGTGCTAATACATCGGGGGCCATTCGCATAACGGTCGATTCTCTTTCATCTGTCAGATTAGATCGATTTTGTTCAAAAACCAATTCCGATTTGGGCGAAGTGGTACATTCTGTATTCTTGGATCGAACAGAGAAACGATGGTTGATGACCAGCAAGGGCCTCTTCTCTCTTCAGAACCTTGATACGACACTAACTTCATTTCCCATTAATGCTTCTCATCCGTCGGTTTTCAGCATGATTGAAAGTCCGAATGAACTGCTGATTGCATCTACCTCTGGATTTATTCATAAATATGAGAAGGCAAAGCGTCGGATGACGGATGTGCAACTACCCACTCAACAAACAATCATCGCACTCTATCTGATAGGCGATTCTCATTGTGGTGCATTGACACAACAGGGAGAACTCTTTGTGTTCCGCTTGTTAGATAATCAGATTGTCTTCTCAAAAAAGATGGATAGTCCGTTTGAGAAACATTGGCAAAATGAAGAGGGCGATATACTATTCGCTGTAGTGAATGAAACGAATGTCTATGTGCTGGATGCTCATAATTTCTCGTTGCATAAAAGTTATCTGAACGACTATGATGAACAGGTCTCCATTGCAGATACAATGGGTGTTATCTGGTCGGCAAAAGAGAATACGGGTGTTATCAAGACGGTTTTCTTCAATGAGTCGTTCCAACATGTTTCTGATGTTCAAAATTCACGCAACAAGAAGGTGATGGATGTCACCGCCTTGTTGGAGGATAACCTTAAACGCTTATGGGTTGCCACAAAAGATGGCTCGTTAAGTCTGTATGACGGACAATCCAATCGTATTGGTTATTTGAACACGCAAGGTGATTTGCAGAGTACAGTCTCCAATTTTGCCCTTATCTCTGCCATGTATCAGGATCGTGAAGGTAAGGTGTGGATCGCAACCAATCATTCGTTACTCTGTTTAACCAAGCAAACAGATGCGAAGTATCAAGTGATGAAATGTGAAGTCGATTCGGATGCGTATGCTCCGTTATCGTATGAGATAAGTGACATCATGGAGGATTCCAAAGGTCATCTGTGGCTCGCAACGCGTAATGGCGGTTTGCATCTTTTAATGCAGGAAGGGAAAAATTGGCGTTTCATCCATAAGGAGAATCTATTCAAAAACAGCTATCCTCCTACAGTGGAGCAGTCGCACGCTCTGATGGAGGACTTGCAAGGAAATATCTGGTTGGGCTCTAGTGAGGGACTGACTTTGTTCTCTTCCGAGTTTGAAAATCCCGAAGAGATTCGCTTTTTCTTTTATAACACAGAAAACACGAATCTGACTAACAGTTGCATATATGATATTTTTCAAGATCAGAAGGGCAATATCTGGTTAGCTTCTTATGGAGGTGGATTGTTCCGTCTGTCAAATGAGTTTGTTTTGTTTCAGACCCCTGAATTTGTCTCATATAACCGACAAAACAGTATGTTCCCATCCGATTTGTTGTTGGATATTCAAGAGGATCAGCAAGGACATTTATGGGTGTTGTCGGAGGAGTCCATCATCAAGTTTGATGATCAGACCCGTTCGTTTGAATCGTTTGGTCAGTTCAGAGGATTCCGTACGGATCGTTTCTCAGGACGAAGTCTGGTGCGCCGCTATTCTGGCGATCTTGTAGCCAGTACGGACGATGGTTTCTATACCTTCAAACCATCTGAAATCACCACTACGGAGTATGTTCCACCAATTACGTTTACCCGTTTCTTGTTGTTTAATAAGGAACAAGACATCCATCAAGAGGATTCGCCAATTCGACAGGATGTAGCCTCTTTGAGTTCTATCACTTTGAAACATGATCAGTCGGTTTTCTCTATCGGCTATGCGGCATTGGATTATCGTTTCCCTGAGCATATACAATATGCCTATAAGTTGGAACCATTTGAGACGGAGTGGAACTATGTTGGAACGCAACGATTGGCCACCTATACGAACTTGCCAAAGGGTGAGTATCGTTTCATGGTTAAATCGACCAATAGTGAAGGAACGTGGTATGACAATGTGCAAGTGATGAAGATTGAGGTTCTTCCATCTTTTTGGGAGAGTGGATGGGCTTATTGTCTATATGCCATCTTATTGTTGTGCTTGTTGTCAATCGTAGCCTTTGTTTATCGCTTGCGCACAAATATGAAGATGGAGCAGGAGATATCGGATTCGAAACTACAGTTTTTTACGGATATCTCTCATGAGTTGCGTACACCACTCACATTAATCAACGCACCTTTGGAGAATGTGTTGGAAAATGGATCCATCAATGATGAAGATCGAAAGCAGTTGGAAGTGGTGCATACGAATGCCAACCGAATGCTCCGTATGATGAATCAGATCTTGGATTTTCGTAAGATTCAGAGTAACAAGATGCGATTGAAGGTGGAGAAGACAAATTTCGGTCAGTTCGTCTCCTCATGTAGCGCGAATTTCCTTCGTCTGGCGGAGAATCGCAATATAGCATTCAATATTGAAGATGAGACGAATGGTGCTACCTATTGGGTGGATAAGGATAAGTTGGACACCATTATGTTCAATCTGCTTTCCAATGCCTTTAAGTTCACGCCGGAGGGTAAGCGAGTTTCAGTGAAAGTGAAAGTGGCGGAGGGGAAAGGTGTTATCATTGTCTCCGATGAGGGCTGTGGAATGCCTAAAGATAAATTGTCGGTTATCTTTGATCGTTACACCACCTTGCAGGATTATTCGTTGACCAAGCAAAGTGGTACAGGTATAGGTTTGTCGCTGGTCAAGGAGATTGTCGATTTGCATAAAGCCACCATTCATGTCGATAGTGAAGAGGGCAAAGGGTCCACCTTTACCTTGTCTTTTTTGCCAGGCGTGGATCATTTTGATAACACGACTGATATAATTGTGAAGGAAGAAACGACACAAGAGAGTGAGGAGAACCAGGAGGAACCATCATCGATTGAAGAGCATCTCACCCTATTGATTGTGGAGGACAATGATCAGATGCGAGAATTCTTGAAGAGCGTCCTACAAAAACAGTTTGTGGTGATTGAGGCGGTCAATGGAAAGCTGGGTTATGAGGCAGCCATTAGAGAATTGCCTAATTTTATCATCACAGACATTATGATGCCAGAGATGGATGGTATCGAGATGACCCGCATGATACGTAAGAACGAACAGACGTCGCATATTCCGATTGTCTTGCTGACTGCTAAGACCGATTTGCAAAGTAAGATAGAGTGTATGAACATCTTGCTGACTGCTAAGACCGATTTGCAAAGTAAGATAGAGTGTATGAACATCGGCGCGAATGATTACATCACGAAACCGTTCAATATGCCATATCTGGAGGCTCGTATCAAGAACATTTTAGAGGAGAGACGTTTGTGGCAGGAGAAGTACAGAGAGGGACTGATCCGAAATGTTAATTACACGGTTACAGAGAATGTGGACGAGCATGAAGGCGAGAAGGAAAAAGAGGAAACGGATGCTACGGTTTCAGCTCAAGACTCGTTATTGGTGGCTAAGGATGATGAATTGATGCATCGTTTCATAGAGGTGATCGAGGCGAATATGGATAATGTGACATTCTCGGTGGAGGATGCACAAGATGCACTGAAGGTGAGCCGTTGGCATCTGTTGTCGAAGGTGAAATCGTTGGTG